>NZ_JAAKDE010000086.1 GCF_013664685.1 Capillibacterium thermochitinicola | reverse complement strand
TTTTTTTTTTGTAGGAATATCGGAGGAGAATATTGTTTGTACATATCAAGTAGTAGCAACCCAATGAGCATAATGGAGTGCTTAACTCTTCAGAAGAAGAGTGCAGCTGGATAGTGCGAATTTTTCTGAATCGAATGGTAGGTTAGTTATGGGATTTAGCATAGGAAGCCAAGAAACTAGAAAAAAAAAAAAAAAAAAGAAAGAAATAAAGATTGCAGCACCTGAGTTTCGCGTATGGTCACCCACTACACTACTCGGTCAGGCTCTTACCAGCTTAACTACAGTTGATCGGACGGGAAACGGTGCTTTCTGGTAGATATGGCCGCAACCGATAGTTTAACGGAAACGCAGGTGATATGAGGGCAGGGTCCAGACATGTTCAGTAGGTGGGAGTGAGAGGTGTTATGGGTGGAGGACAATTTTTATTATATTTCATCTCCTATTGCTATTATATGAGAGGTGAAAAAGCAAAAGCAATAGTGCATTGTGATGTGGAGAATAAGGTGCATACGATGAAAAAGGTGATTTGTCATTTACAAGAGGTAGGTCGAAACAGAACATGAAAGTTGGTCGGTAGGTGGCATGCAGAGGTAGTTTCAAGGTGACAGGTTATGAAGATATGGTGCAAAAGACAAATGGATGGTGGCAGGCATAGTAAAATGATGGTGTGGAAGACATAGATGGTATTTGTTTTGCATTTACGGCACCGGATGCGGGCGATAATGACGGGAAGAGATTTAGTATGTGGGACAGAATTTCGGCGGCAGTATTGAGACCATGAGAGTAGCAAACGTAAGTCTAAAGGTTGTTTTATAGTAGTTAGGATGTAGGAAATGTATTCCGATAGGCCATTTTACATTTGGAGGGACGGTTGAAAGTGGACAGAGGAAAAGGTGCGGAAATGGCTGATTTTGATTGTTTATGTTTTGTGTGATAATTTTACATTTTTGCATAGTATTAGGTAGTCAGATGAAAGATGAATAGACATAGGAGTAAGAAAACATAGAATAGTTACCATTATTGGTAGGAGTGTGGTGGGGTGGTATAGTCCGCATTGGGATGTTACTTTCCTGTTATGGCATGGATTTCCCTTTAGGGTCTCTGAAGCGTATTTCCGTCACCGAAAAAGGCAGAAAAAGGGAAACTGAAGGGAGGATAGTAGTAAAGTTTGAATGGTGGTAGTGTAATGTATGATATCCGTTGGTTTTGGTTTCGGTTGTGAAAAGTTTTTTGGTATGATATTTTGCAAGTAGCATATATTTCTTGTGTGAGAAAGGTATATTTTGTATGTTCCCGCGCGTTTCCGTATTTTTCCGCTTCCGTA
>NZ_JAAKDE010000085.1 GCF_013664685.1 Capillibacterium thermochitinicola | reverse complement strand
CGGAGTGCGCTGGTCAAGAGTGTAAAAGCTTTTTGAACAGAGAGCATTTCCGGCAGCAGAGAGACCTGAAAAAGCAATTTTTCTGGAATTTCAGCTGTTTCCAAACTCAATAAGTATCTTCTAGCAAGAGGGAATGGGTGGGAAAAAAAAAAGAGATTTCGGTTTCTTTCTTTTTTACTGCTTGTTGCTTCTTCTTTTAAGATAGTTATCTGGTTGATCCTGCCAGTAGTCATATGCTTGTCTCAAAGATTAAGCCATGCATGTCTAAGTATAAGCAATTTATACAGTGAAACTGCGAATGGCTCATTAAATCAGTTATCGTTTATTTGATAGTTCCTTTACTACATGGTATAACTGTGGTAATTCTAGAGCTAATACATGCTTAAAATCTCGACCCTTTGGAAGAGATGTATTTATTAGATAAAAAATCAATGTCTTCGGACTCTTTGATGATTCATAATAACTTTTCGAATCGCATGGCCTTGTGCTGGCGATGGTTCATTCAAATTTCTGCCCTATCAACTTTCGATGGTAGGATAGTGGCCTACCATGGTTTCAACGGGTAACGGGGAATAAGGGTTCGATTCCGGAGAGGGAGCCTGAGAAACGGCTACCACATCCAAGGAAGGCAGCAGGCGCGCAAATTACCCAATCCTAATTCAGGGAGGTAGTGACAATAAATAACGATACAGGGCCCATTCGGGTCTTGTAATTGGAATGAGTACAATGTAAATACCTTAACGAGGAACAATTGGAGGGCAAGTCTGGTGCCAGCAGCCGCGGTAATTCCAGCTCCAATAGCGTATATTAAAGTTGTTGCAGTTAAAAAGCTCGTAGTTGAACTTTGGGCCCGGTTGGCCGGTCCGATTTTTTCGTGTACTGGATTTCCAACGGGGCCTTTCCTTCTGGCTAACCTTGAGTCCTTGTGGCTCTTGGCGAACCGGGACTTTTACTTTGAAAAAATTAGAGTGTTCAAAGCAGGCGTATTGCTCGAATATATTAGCATGGAATAATAGAATAGGACGTTTGGTTCTATTTTGTTGGTTTCTAGGACCATCGTAATGATTAATAGGGACGGTCGGGGGCATCAGTATTCAATTGTCAGAGGTGAAATTCTTGGATTTATTGAAGACTAACTACTGCGAAAGCATTTGCCAAGGACGTTTTCATTAATCAAGAACGAAAGTTAGGGGATCGAAGATGATCAGATACCGTCGTAGTCTTAACCATAAACTATGCCGACTAGGGATCGGGTGGTGTTTTTTTAATGACCCACTCGGCACCTTACGAGAAATCAAAGTCTTTGGGTTCTGGGGGGGAGTATGGTCGCAAGGCTGAAACTTAAAGGAATTGACGGAAGGGCACCACCAGGAGTGGAGCCTGCGGCTTAATTTGACTCAACACGGGGAAACTCACCAGGTCCAGACACAATAAGGATTGACAGATTGAGAGCTCTTTCTTGATTTTGTGGGTGGTGGTGCATGGCCGTTCTTAGTTGGTGGAGTGATTTGTCTGCTTAATTGCGATAACGAACGAGACCTTAACCTACTAAATAGTGGTGCTAGCATTTGCTGGTTATCCACTTCTTAGAGGGACTATCGGTTTCAAGCCGATGGAAGTTTGAGGCAATAACAGGTCTGTGATGCCCTTAGACGTTCTGGGCCGCACGCGCGCTACACTGACGGAGCCAGCGAGTCTAACCTTGGCCGAGAGGTCTTGGTAATCTTGTGAAACTCCGTCGTGCTGGGGATAGAGCATTGTAATTATTGCTCTTCAACGAGGAATTCCTAGTAAGCGCAAGTCATCAGCTTGCGTTGATTACGTCCCTGCCCTTTGTACACACCGCCCGTCGCTAGTACCGATTGAATGGCTTAGTGAGGCCTCAGGATCTGCTTAGAGAAGGGGGCAACTCCATCTCAGAGCGGAGAATTTGGACAAACTTGGTCAT
>NZ_JAAKDE010000083.1 GCF_013664685.1 Capillibacterium thermochitinicola | reverse complement strand
CGGAGGGCTGTGTCCACGGGGTTAACGGCTGGCAGATCGGGGACGGTTACGAAGGGAAGGACCAGGACGAGAAGGACCTGGCATCCCTCTACAAAGTCCTCAAGACCGAGGTGCTCCCCACCTACTACCAGAACCGCGCCAAATGGCTTGCCATGATGCGGGCTTCGATCGAAATGTCGCATGAGCAGTTCTCGACCGCGCGGATGTTGAAGGAGTATTACGGGAAGTTGTACTGCTAGCGGGATAAAAGCTATTTTCTCCGATTTTTGGGCTGTTCCATGAAGAGGAACAGCCTTTTTATGTTTGGCAATGGTTACCTTTCACCCTAAGCAACTTTTGATTGGGGTGACAGAAGATTCCCGTAATAATTATATGAAAAAAGGGCTTTTACGATAAAAATTTGACGTAAATTCAAATAATACTGCCAAAAATTTATGGAGACTTAAGTTTACAAAAGTAATAAAACATGATAATTAATGGTTAAAAATGCTATAAATGGGAACATCAATTTTGCTGAAATATCTCATATGAAATATCACATATTATACTCATTGGTTTTTCATAGTTTGGAGGGGGATAATATGGATCAAGTCCAGATTAGTGT
>NZ_JAAKDE010000082.1 GCF_013664685.1 Capillibacterium thermochitinicola | reverse complement strand
CGGAGGGCTGTGTCCACGGGGTCAACGGCTGGCAGATCGGGGACGGTTACGAAGGGAAGGACCAGGACGAGAAGGACCTGGCATCCCTCTACAAAGTCCTCAAGACCGAGGTGATCCCCACCTACTACCAGAACCGCGCCAAATGGCTTGCCATGATGCGGGCTTCGATCGAGATGTCGCATGAGCAGTTCTCGACCGCGCGGATGTTGAAGGAGTATTACGAGAAGTTGTACTGCTAGCGCGCAAGGCACTCTTGGTCATCTTGATTTTTAAAGGCTGTTCTTATTTGGGAACAGCCTTTTTATATTGTTTCGCATAGCGGCATTGCATAGTTACGATCAGAACTAGATTTGGAGAAATTTAACAAAACAATAGATGATGACATTAAAGCAGATATAAGAAATTTTTTAAAGAAAATTTGAGAAATCAGCTAAAATTTTACAGATAACTGGTTTTACAATTTTGGGTTTAAATAGTAAATTAATAAATAAGTTGCTAAATTACTGATACGATCCGCAAGATTGTGTCAAGTATAGTTCGC
>NZ_JAAKDE010000081.1 GCF_013664685.1 Capillibacterium thermochitinicola | reverse complement strand
CCATTATATGGACTCAACTCGTACTGGTTCTAAACAAATTCTCAACAAGTTGTTTCTTGTACCGGGTAGAAGAGACATCTTCAAGAAAATAAGTCCTCAATGGGTAAGCGAGGGACAAAAAAATTTTTAAAATCAAAGCAGGAATTTATTAAATCATCTGTAATAATATTAATAGCAATCCAAAACGTTTTGGTAAATATAATGTTAACGGAATGAGGTAAAAGGGTAATGAATGTTACCATCCGTGATGTGGCAAAGAAGTCTGGTTACTCGATTACGACGGTCTCCCGGGCGCTTAATGGCTTTGATGATGTCAGTGAAGAGACAAGAGCTAAAATTATAGCCGTCGCAAAAGAACTGAATTACCAACCAAATCGGGTAGCGCGTAGCCTTGTTTCAAAGACTGTAAATACAATTGGCCTTTTCGTGCTCGGTCGGTCCAGTTTCCAACAAGGCTTTATTGCGGATCTTGTCAGCGGGCTGATCGATGAAGCTTCGACTCATGACTTTGACCTTTTAATCTTTGGTACGCAGTCCTTAAAAACAGGCTTGCCTTTTACACAGCTTTGTCGCCAGCGTGGGGTGGGGGGAGCGGTCATTACCGGTTTAAAGATTACGGATCCAATCCTTGCTGAGCTGGAGGCCAGCGATTTTCCCACCGTCCTGATTGATGTCCCGATCAAAGGACCAAAAGCAACCTATGTCAGTTTCGACAATCAAGAAGGTATAAGTCAAGCCATTACCCATCTGTGCGATCTTGGCCACCGAAAAATCGGGTTCATCAACGGCCACATGGAAGCCTGGGTTTGCCATGAACGATTGGCTGGTTACAAAAAGGGACTGGCCAAACATGGTTTGGTCTTCAACGAAGCTTATGTTTATAATGGCGATTTTACGAAAGAGTCGGGGCGTGCCGGGGCGAAAGAACTAATTGAGAAAAATCCGGAGTTAACAGCAATTTTGGTGGCGAGCGATCTGATGGCTGCCGGTGCGCTCGAAGAGTTGACCGCGCTGGGCTATACTTTACCGGACGATATATCATTGGTTGGTTTTGATGACCAAACCTTTGCCGCCCTTACCTCACCAGCCTTAACCACGATCAAACAAGATGAGTATCTATTGGGAAGACTTGCGGCCGAAAACATCATAAAACTAATTAATGACCCCAATTACCAACCTGAGGTTAAAAGCTTAACCACCAGATTAGTAGTAAGGCAGTCGACAGGTCCGGTTAAAAGCTAAAAAAGTCACTTGTAAAGAGAGAGAAAATTTTTTTCGTTGCCATCCAAAACGTTTTGGAAGGAATTGTATTAAGTTGGTCGCTTTTCACAGTAATCAACTGAGAAAGGGGGGAGGCCAAGAGAAACTAGTAATTTATTTTTAACCTTATAAAAAATTCAATTCAAATTATGGTAGGAGCATTCCTGTATTGAAA
>NZ_JAAKDE010000080.1 GCF_013664685.1 Capillibacterium thermochitinicola | reverse complement strand
GTTAAATGTCACATAACGTTTGGCATTGCCGACGTCGATGAGCCCTAGCGCGACGCGCTTGGCGAATCGATGTGGCCGCGTCCACTCCATGACCTAACTTGCTTGTCCAACATCATGAATTGGCTTTCGGCGGCCCAAAGCGGCAATGCCGTGTTATCTGCTGCACCCATCTTTCATTACTTATTCAAATATTCTTTTTCGCCCTTCACCCATCCAAAATACAAATCAATTGCCCCAATTCTAGCCGGACCGACAACTGAATCCTTTGCAGCTACTAATCCAAACAAATCGACAAAACTTGCAAAATCATCATACCACTCATATTTCTCGCTAAAAGAATGTATCAGTAGTGTTGCATTACTGGCATTGATCCTATCCGCTTCAATAACTGCAGAAGCCGCCCTATGCAACAGTTGATATCGTATACGATCTATATTAGCGTTATTAATACATAGTAAGCTAAGTAAAAACTCTAACCTTTCCTTTTTCCCGGAACTGCTGTCATGCAACCATTCAGAAATGGTTTTATCAAAGGGTTCATTTACCTTACCTTCCACCATGATTGTCATAAGCTTATCTTTAGATTTTCCAATGACATAGATATCATTTTGGGAGGCGGCTTTCCCGCCGGGCAACTTTACTTTCCATTCAGGAAATACAAACAATGGTACTAAATCGCTAAATATATCAAGCCCTGAATTTTTAAATGCTCTGATAACAGAACTCGGAAATCCATTTGCTTCCTGCCAACAATATGCCAAGGCCCTCGCAGAATAACCCTTTTTCCAATGCTTACGTGGATCTGCTAACAATTTCCGCCAATCTTTAGGCGAAACCGATGGTACAAAAATATTTCCCATCTAAAATCCCCCATTTTTATATCTTTAATATCTCTTATTTTAGGGTGTTGCAGATAACGTTTGCCGATTACCGACGGCCATGGACCTTAAGGCGCAGACCGGGCCTTAGTGCGACGCCACTTAGGCCCGAACAAGCCGGGCGCGGCCGCGCTTAGGTCCATGGCTGTGGGCGCGTTCTCTACATGATTTAACTTC
>NZ_JAAKDE010000079.1 GCF_013664685.1 Capillibacterium thermochitinicola | reverse complement strand
TTAACCGCACCAGTGTGTATCGCCAACCCCCCGCTCAGAAGCGAATATCTGATGAAGACTTACTTGTCATGCGCCGAATTGATGAAGTACACACTTACCATCCCACTTGGGGTTATCGTACCATTACCCGCATTTTGAGGCGGGATGATCATTTGTTAATCAATCCGAAGAAGGTACGCCGGATCATGCGAGACATGGGGATTTATACTATTTACCCTAAACCTAATTTGAGTAAGCGCTACCACGCCAAATACATTCGCCCTTATCTGTTAAGGAATTTACCCATAGACCATCCTGATCAGGTTTGGGGAATAGATATTACTTATATCCGCATGAAAAAAGGCTTTATGTATCTGTTTGTCATTATTGACTGGTACAGCCGGTGTATAGTTGATTATGAGCTTTCAAGCACATTGGACAAGGCATTTGTCTTAATCTGCCTCAAACGGGCATTGAATGACCGTAAGCCGGAGATTATCAATAGTGATCAGGGCAGCCATTTTACTAACCCGGATTATATAAAGCTATTAGACTCCCATAATGTTAAAATCTCCATGGATGG
>NZ_JAAKDE010000078.1 GCF_013664685.1 Capillibacterium thermochitinicola | reverse complement strand
TTTTTTGGACTTGGTTTATGCTACTAGACCAAGACTTCGTCTATAAACCAAGGGACTCATACCCCCCAGACGCATCTTAATTCGTTTCTCATTGTACCATCGTATATAACAATCAAGTTCTTTAATAAACTGTTCTAAAGAGACTCCTTCCCAAGATCTACCGTAGAACATTTCCGTCTTAAGTGTACCGAAGAACCCTTCACATGCAGCATTATCGGGTGTACATCCTTTTTTGGACATAGAGCGAATCAAGCCATAAGTATCCATACGTAAGATCCAGCCAGGCCAGCGATAGTGACCACCTCGATCGCTATGTAAAATCGGGTGTTCATCATCGGACAGACAAGCGACTCCCTCATCCAGCATACTGTTAACAAGTTCTGCATCCGGGCTTGTTCCTATTGACCAACTTACGACCAGACCATCGAAGCAATCAAGGATTGGCGAAAGATAGACTTTCCCTGCTGGTATTTGAAACTCCGTAAGATCAGTTACCCATTTCTCATTAGGTTTATCAGCATGAAAGTCACGGGCTAGAAGATTCGGCACAGCAGGGCTTATCTCTCCAAAATAGGAGTTATACCTACGCTTTTTCTTCCCGTGAATGATAAGCTGTTCTGCGCTCATTATCATCCGAATAACCTTTTCTGAACACGTAATACCTTCATTCTTGAGTACTGCATGGACACGCCTATATCCGTAGCAACACCTATTTTCGTTAAAAATGTCTCTTACCTTTGACCGCAACATAAAATATTTATCGGGTTGAGTTTGTGCCTTTCTTTGATAGAAATAGCTACTTTTTGCCATACCTGTTGCTTCTAGCAATTCATCAAGCTGGTATCTTGTCCTAAGGGCATCGATCACCATGGTTTTCTCTTTATTCGTCAGGTTTTGGCGATCGATGCCCAGGTCTTTTTTTATTATCTCTGCCGCTTTGGTCAGAATATCTATCTCTAACTGTAGTTTATGTACCTGTTTCCTTAATGACTCTAATTCTGCTTGAAGTTCATCCTTATCATCTGGAAGGTTTGGCTTTTTTGAATGAACCATGCTGTTCTCATCCTTTTTATCGAGAAGCTGCTTTTTCCAGTTGTACAAGCATGCTCTACTGACACCGTATTCTTCCGCAATAACGGCTGCAGATGTATCTCTTGTGCACAGGGAAATAACAGCATCCTTCTTCTTTTCTTCGCTAAATTGTATCATATCGCCATGGGTTATGCGAACTTTTCTTTGTCCTGGCGCTAATTTATCAATCCATTGCATCAGTGCTGTTCTTGACGGATATCCCAAGACCCTCACAGTTCGCCTGATACAGCGTCCGTGTTCCAGATAGTAATCGACAGCCTTTTGCTTCTGTTCTCTCGAAAATTTGGGCTCTCTCTCATAATCAGTATGTAAGTCACCTTTTTCTTTATACTCTTTGTACCACTTAATAAGAGCGTTACGTGTTGGGTAACCAAGTTCCCTGATTGTGTCTGCTACACTTAAGTCATATTTAATATATAGTTTCACTGCTTTAATACGATCTTCGTATGAGTACATGGACATCCTCCTGACTATTCCAAGTCCAGGATTTTGTCCGCACCCCCTTCTCGGTATTCTTATACTACCACAAACAGAGGCAGGTAAATTATGGCTTGAAGATTATGATTATATAGATAGCGACATGAAAATCGGTCCTGTAATTGTTCCCGAAAAGATTAGTTCTTTTG
>NZ_JAAKDE010000077.1 GCF_013664685.1 Capillibacterium thermochitinicola | reverse complement strand
CACCATTATATGGACTCAACTTCCTTTGTTCTCTTTCTTGTCCGCTTTCAAGTTTACCCGGTTCCGGCTAATTTGTAAAGACTACCGCCATACCCCTAAAAACAGGAATGAAGACCGCTTCACCAGTCCTTGACTTTACGACCGGTTTATGATAATATATTAGCTGTCTCTAGTGCGCCCGTAGCTCAGTTGGATAGAGTGTTTGACTACGAATCAAAAGGTCGCAGGTTCGAATCCTGCCGGGCGCGCCATTTTTTATATACTATATACCGTCAAAATAAAACCAGAGGAAACCCCTCTGGTTTTGTTCTTTAAAAATGTAACTCTTCCCACCAACTGCCAACAAAATCCCGCAAGAAACTGTACTGTTTAATTTTTTCCCTTTGTCCCGCTAAGAGGGGTACCGGCTCTCTCCACAGATTGAACCGCCGAAAAGGTCTTTGCTCTCCTCGTAAAAACGATCGGCCAGATTCTTCAGGCAATAAGTCAGTTTCTTTAAGCACTCCACCGATAGACCCTGGTTAGTGGCGGAGATCTCTTGTTCTCCACCGCTTTGCATTTTTTCCCACGCACCAGTCAGGGGATTTTGAAAATAAAAGTTTTGGTCTTTTCCGTTGTAAATCCCTGTTACTTTTATTTTGAGCAATGGATTTCTTTTTACAACGGCAATTGTATATTTGATTGGTGCCATTGTCCCGCCCTCCTTCGGCTCCCCTTTTATTTCTATTTTATGTAACGTGCTATAATTTGTTGCCAAAAGCGACAATTACTCTAAAGTTATCTTTCCGGTAGCCGATAAAATTAGGGACAAGGATGTCTCCCCCTAAATTGACACGGACGTCCCGCCTCACCTCCCGGTGAGGCTTTACTATGTCCGGCGTGGACCTCTCCTCTTGCACCAATCAAGCAATTTTGTTATAATTAAAGGGATATGGAGAAACGGCCCCGTAGCTCAGTGGATAGAGCAGCGGTTTCCTAAACCGCGTGTCGGACGTTCGAGTCGTCTCGGGGCCGCCATTTTTTATTTTCATACTAATAAAAAACCCCCGTTTAGAAACAGGGGTTTTTTCTATGCCCGAAACTTTTTTCTATACCCGAAACCCCGGGGTAAACCCGGGAACAGAGCCGCTTTTCCGGAATTAAAGAAACCCTTACCGCCGCCTTCTCAGCTCCGCAAAGATATCCGCCAGTTCAATGTTCCGTTCAACCAGAAGCACCATCAGATGGTAGAACAGATCGGCGGTTTCGTACACCAACTCTTCTTTACTTTTGTTCTTGGCGGCAATAATCACTTCCGCGTTTTCCTCGCCCACCTTCTTCAGAATCTTGTCGAGCCCCTCTTTAAAAAGGTAGGTGGTGTAGGAGCCTTCCGGCAGCTGTTCCCGCCGCTCTTGGATCAGACTGTATAATTCGTAAAGAATCGCCGGTCCTTCCCGCCCGGTCGCATACATTAGTGCCGGGTCGACCAATTTGTTCTCAACTTCGTTTCCCTCCAGATCCTGGTAAAAACAGGAGTAATGTCCCGTGTGGCACGCGGCCCCGGTCTGTTCCACCAGGATGAGCAGGGCATCCCGGTCACAATCGTACATCATTTGTTTAACTTTTTGCCGGTGGCCGGAAGTTTCCCCCTTCATCCACAAACAATTCCGGCGCCGGGAGAAAAACCAGGTTTGGCCGGTCTCCCTGGTGCGTTGGAGCGCCTCGGCATTCATGTAGGCCACCATCAAGACCCGACCGCTCTTGTAGTCCTGAACCACCGCCGGCACCAAACCATTTTCATCAAAGCGGATCTCTTCCGTCATAACCGCACCTTCACTCCTCTATCAGCCAGAAATTGTTTCGCTTCCGCAATCGTGTAACGGCGGAAATGGAAAATGGACGCACAAAGCACCGCATCGGCTTTGCCCTGCACGATGGCGGCCCACAGGTGTTCAAGGTTGCCGGCCCCGCCGGAAGCGATCACGGGAATTTGCACCTGCTCACGCACGGCGGCCGTTAATTCAAGGTCATAACCGTCTTCCGTCCCGTCCTTGTCCATACTGGTCAAAAGAATCTCCCCGGCCCCCAGCGCCGCCACTTCTTTGGCCCAAGTGACCGCATCCAACTGGGTCGGGACCTTGCCGCCGTTAATATAAACCCGCCAAAACCCCTCCGCCTCTTTTCGCGCATCGATCGCGGCGATTATGCGCCGGCGGCCAAACTCTTTGGCTCCAGCCGCAAGCAAAGACGGATCCTTTACCGCGGCGGAACTGACGGCCACTTTCGCCGCTCCCGCCTCTAGGAGCCGGCGCATCCCCTCAAGATCACGGATCCCACCACCAACGGTCAGGGGAATCGAAATCTGCCGGGCTGTTTTCGCGACCACATCCACCATCGTCTGCCTTCCTTCACTGGTCGCCATTATATCAAGAAAGACCAGTTCATCGGCACCCTCCTGGTCGTAAAATGCCGCCAGTTCCACCGGATCGCCCGCATCGCGTAAGTTTTCGAAATTAACGCCCTTGACCACCCGCCCGTTGCACACATCAAGGCAGGGTATGATCCTTTTCTCCTGCAATTTCAACCATCTCCACCTGTTTTATTTTTTAACCGCCTTAACCCGCCGCCGCCAAAGCTTCCGCCAGGCTAAACGCCCCGTTATAAAGGGCCTTCCCGATAATCACCCCGGAAACACCCACCGCTTCCAGCTTTTTCAGCTCCTGAATGTCCCGGAGCGAAGAAACCCCACCGGAGGCTATGATCTTAAGCCCGGTTTTCTCCGCCATCTTTCTGGTGGCCATGATGTTCGGTCCCGTCAGCAACCCGTCACGGCTAATATCGGTAAAAACTGCCGTGGTAACCCCCAGCTTCCGCATGGCTGTCCCAAAATCCTCCGCGGAAAGCTCCACGGTCGAAACCCATCCTTCTACCGCCACCCGGCCATCCCGGGCGTCAATACCGATAATGATTCTTTCCGGCCCGAATTCTTCCAGCAATTCTTGGACAAATTCGGGGGCGGACACCGCTTTGGTCCCGATGATGACCCGGGCAGCCCCCAGCTCCAGGATTCTTTGGACATCGGCGCGGCTGCGCAGTCCCCCTCCCACTTGAAAAGGAAGATCGACCGCCCGGGCGATCCGCTCAATACTCTTCAGATTACGGGAAGAACCGGAAAAGGCCCCATCCAGGTCGACCACATGTAACCACGCCGCCCCCTCCCGGGCAAACCGGCGGGCCACTTCATCCGGTTTGTCCGCATAAACCGTCTTTTGGTCGGCCCGTCCCTGGACCAAACGGACACACTGCCCGTCTTTCAAGTCAATCGCCGGAAAAACAATCATCAACATCGCTCCATCGTGGTAATTGGATTAAACGCTAAAGGGTTTCCTTCGAACTCCAAACCCCTTCCACCCGTGATTCAATGGCAATCGCCTCTTTCAACGCACGGCCAAACGCCTTAAAGATCGCCTCAAGAATATGGTGGTCGTTCTCCCCGCGAATTAAATCGATATGGAGGTTCAGGCCGCCATAATTGGCCACGGCCTGAAAAAATTCCTTGGCGTTTTCCACGGAAAAATTCCCGATCTGTTCCCTTTTTAAGTCCACGTTGTAAACCAAGTAGGAACGGCCGGACAGATCCAGGACCACCCGGGCCAAAGCTTCGTCCATCGGCACCGTGGCCTCGCCATAACGGTTGATCCCTTTTTTGTCCTTTAGGGCTGCTTTGAGGGCTTGCCCCAGGCAGATCCCAACATCCTCTACCGTATGGTGGTCATCAACGGCCAGGTCCCCCCCTGGCCTTCACTTGTAAATCGCACAGACTATGAACGGCGAAAAGCGTCAGCATGTGGTTGAAAAAGGGGACCTCCGTCTCGATCTCGTGCTGCCCGCTCCCGTCAAGCACCAAGTTGACCATTACTTCCGTCTCGGCGGTCTTTCTTTCAATTTGGCCGGTTCGCTTCGTCGCCATTGGCCTTCTCCTTTCTAATCCGCACCGAATTGGCATGGGCTGTTAAGCCCTCCACCGTGGCCAGTTTAATGATGTCATCCGCGGCTTGCCGGATCCCCGCGCAGGAATAGAACAACAAACTGGAGGTTTTCAGAAAAGTATCAACGGTCACCGGAGATTTGAAACGCGCGGTTCCTCCCGTCGGTAGGATGTGGTTGGGCCCGGCGTAATAGTCACCAACCGGTTCCGGCGTGTATTTCCCCATAAAGATAGCCCCCGCATTCTTCACCTTACTTAGCAAGGCAAACGGATCCTCCACCATCAATTCCAGATGTTCGGGGGCAATCCGATTCGCCACCCGGCAGGCCTCCTCCAGATCGGCCGTCAGGATAAAAGCCCCGTTCCTGACCAGCGCCTGTTCGATAATCTCCCGCCGGGAGAGATCCTTGATTTGCTTTTGGAGCTCCGCTTCCACCCGGTCAAACAAAGCCTCTTCATCCGTGACCAGAATACACCGGGCCATGATGTCATGTTCGGCCTGGGACATCAGATCCGCCGCCAGGTAGGCGGGATCTGCTTTGCCATCGGCAATGATCAAAATCTCACTAGGCCCGGCCAGCATATCGATGTTCACTTCGCCATAGACCATTTTTTTGGCCACCGTTACGTAAATGTTCCCCGGGCCGGTGATCAAATCCACCTTTTGGATGGTCTCCGTCCCCCGGGCCAGGGCAAAAACGGCCTGGGCACCACCCATCTTATAGATCTCCTCGATTCCCAGTTCCGCCGCGGCCACCAGCGTATAAGGGTTGACCTCCCCTTTGGCGTTGGGGGGCGTGGCCATCACCAGCTCCCTGACCCCGGCCACCTGCGCCGGAATCGCATTCATCAGCACTGAAGAAGGGTAGGCCGCGGTTCCCCCCGGAACGTAGATCCCCACCCTCGCGACCGGCCTGATGATTTGGCCCAGAATATTCCCTTGTTCATCCGGCTCAAACCAGGAGTTTCTCCGCTGCCGGGCATGAAAAGCCCTTATCTTCGCAATAGCCGCCCTTATGGCCTTGAGAAAATCCTCATCCACCAGCGTATAAGCCCGGTTCAGTTCGGCGGGGCTGACCTTGAAGTTTTCCTCCGTGATCTCCGCCCCGTCAAATTTCCGGTTATATTCAAAAATCGCCTGATTACCCCGGGCGGCGACTTCCCGGCCGATCGCAGCAACCTGTTCCGCTATTTGTTCCAAATCGGCCTGGGTCGCCTGGAGAAAAGCGTCCAGGTCTTCATGGGCTGTGTTGATCCGCCTGATTTTCATCGGCTTTCCCCCTTTTTTGCCTTCTCCTGCATAATCTGGACCAATGGTTCAATCCGGTCAAACTTCGTCCGAAAACTGACCCGGTTTGAGATTAAACGAGAGGTCGAGTCCATAATATGGACCAGTTCAACCAGGTTGTTTTCGCGCAGGGTTCGCCCGCTGGAGACAATATCCACAATCATATCGGCGATCCCAATCAGCGGGGCCAGTTCGATATTGCCGTGGAGTTTAATCACTTCCACCTGCATTCCCTGGTTACGAAAGAATTCTTCGGCCACCCGGGGAAACTTGGTGGCGACCCGCCGGTAATTCAGATCCTTTAACCGCACATTCTTCATGTGTTCCGGTACCGCCACCACGAAGCGGCAAGCGCCAAAACCCAAATCCACCAGTTCAAAAACGTCTTTTTGTTGTTCAACGATGACGTCCTTGCCCACAATACCCAGATCCGCCGCGCCCTGTTCGACATAGGTGGGAACATCCGTGGGCCGGCACATTAAATATCTGACCCTTTCGTCGGCAAAAGTAAAGACTAAGTTCCGTGTATCCTCGGAAACCCCTTCGCAGGGAAGGCCCACCGCCGCCAACAGCTCCAACGTAGACCGGAGTAAATTCCCCTTACAAAGGGCAATCGTTAAATAATCATTTTGCATCTTCTCTCCCACCTAATCCAGGTATAATACTTGGCAGTTGCCGATCTGTTGGGCTTTTCGCTCCAGCTCTTCCCTGGTACACTCTTGCACGTCGGCTTCGACGATATAGCCCCGGGCCCTCAGTTCTTGGGCTTTTTGGACGACCTGTTTCCAGTCGGTGCCGCCGACCAGATAATGGGCCGCTTCCGCGTCCGGTTCCTTTAAGACCAGCGCCAACCGGTCCATCCCGATGGCAAAACCCGTCGCCGGGCAGGCGAAGCCAAACTGGTTGAGCAGGTTGTCGTAGCGTCCCCCGCCCAACAAACCATACCCCAGCTCCGATGAATAGCCTTCAAAGACAATCCCTGTATAATAATCCAAACCGCGGAGGACACCCATATCAATCACAATATGATCGGCAACGCCATAAGCCTGAAGATCTTCATATACTTTCAGTAATTCCGCCACTGCTTGTGCCGCCCGGCGGTTATTTTCAACCTTGCCCAGCTGGTCCAGAACTTCAATCCCACCATGGAGCACCGGCAGGCGGGCGATGGTTTCTTTAATCGCGTCATCGCAGTGGGAGTTGTTCAAGACCCGCGCCAGTTCCACCAGGTCTTTCTTCTCCACCAAATGCCGGACCAGTTTTTTCTCTGCTTCCGTCATCCCGCTCTCCGCCAAAAGGCTGTTGAAGATCCCAATCTGATTGAGACTGATCTTAAAACTGTCCAACCCGATTGTACGTAAAGTGTCCACCGCAATGTTGATCACTTCGGCATCAGCCCGGGCCCCCGGCGCGCCCAACAACTCAATGCCCATTTGCCAGAATTCGCGGTACTGCGCCTTCTGGGGCTGAACATGCCGGAAGACATTGGCAATATAACACAAGCGCTGGGGAAAAACTGCCTCCCGCAGATGGGTGGCAGCCATGCGGGCAATCCCGACCGTCATTTCCTGGCGCAAAGAGACAATTCGCCCTTCCCGGTCGATAAATAAAAATAACTCCTCCCGGATGTCCCGGCATGTCCCGGCCTCGATCACTTCCAGATATTCAAAGGTCGGCGTCCGCACTTCCTTATAACCATAGCTCCGGAAAAGGTCGAGCGCCTTTTTCTCCATTTTACGGCGGATTTTCACTTCATCGGGCAGAAAATCCCGTAGCCCTTTGGGTATCTCTCTGTTTCTCATCCTGATGCTCCTTCTGGGTTATGCTCCTTCAGTGCGGCGGTCCATTGTTTGCACCGCGCCTATTTCCCGAACTCCACACCATAACTGGCCAAGATCTGGTTGGGCTTGGATCGTCACTTTCAGCACATCCCCCGGTTCCGCCCCGTTCACGAAAACCGGCCCGGTTGCCGGATTAACCCGCTGCCAATCGAGGGTTTCCAACTTATCGTCGTCCGTACAAATCTGGTTGGCAAAACAGTCCATGGTCTCGATCTCAACTTCTTCACCCGGATTAACCTGGAGAACCGGTTTGTTTTCCTTGTCAAAGCTGAATATATGGTGATCACCGGATAATTGGTATCGCATCCTACTCGCTTCCTCGGCTTCAAATTGTTAGTTAAATTATATTATACCTATTTTCAGGAGTTATTGGAATAAAAAAGTGGCGGACACGTATTTCCTTTCGACTTTAAAGACTTTTTAACTGCTTTTCTACTCAAAAGGTATGCATCCAGCCAAGGATAGTTCAATCCTGGTCCTCGGCCTACAAAATTACTACCATTTCTTTTTTTTATGCTTTTCTCCCGCAATCAACGTTCTTTTCAAACTTTGATCACTGGAAATTTATATTACACACCACCGAACCGGGAACCATCCTCCAACTGTTTGTTGATTACAGGTTGACCGGGCCAATAACCGACAAATACGAAATGATATTGTATAAAGAATGAGCCAAAATACAACTGACCAATGCGCCCGTCTTTATATATAACAAGCCCAAGATCAGACCACAGACCAGCGCTGATATGGTTTGTACAAAGTTAAAATGAAGAACCGAAAAGAAAAAGGTCGAGAGTAAAAGAGCAGGCGCAATACCATATTTATCCTGCAAACTATTTAATATACAACCCCTTATTAAGATCTCTTCTACCACTGGCGCCATTAAGCATACGCGGATGAAATTTATAACCGGGTATCGCCTTAATTGCGCAATTGTCTGCCTATACTCCTCGGCACTGGCAACAAAGACGCGATCTAGCAAGGGATCCAAGAAATTATCCAATACAAGAAAAAATAATATTGCACTGCCACAACCCAATAAAACTCCGTTTAATGATACACGGCGAAAAACGCCGACGTTTAACTGATACTTCTTTATTAAAACAAAAATAAAAATGCTATTCAAAGCAATCAAGGTGAAAAGATGAAGCCATGCCGCCGAACTACCATTACTTATCGTTTTCCAGAGCATCTCATTTAGTAAGGCCGGGATGATCCCACAAATGATAAGATAAGCACTCATCCACCTAACCGTTGTCTTAATGCTAATTACCCTTTGGTGCAAACCCCCACCCTCCCACATAAGACTAATCGGCTTGAACATTTTATGTGACGAAATTAAGACACCCGAAGATATAAATGTAAAAGTCCACTAAAAAGTGGAGCAGAAAGGCCCAGAAAAAGCCCCTGGTCTCCAGCATGCTTTTTCCTAATATATAACCAAGAAAACTGGCCATTATTATCCCAATTATCCCGGCGGGGGCCCCGTAATAGTGGCCGATCCCGAAGTAAAGGGTGGAAATGGCTAAAGCATGTTTTTGCCCGACGACACTCTCCAGGACACTTAAGAACGAAGCGCGGTACACCAACTCTTCGTAAAAAGCATTTATTACCGCAAATATTATAATTGCCGGTAGAGAGCGAACTATAATGCCCCCCATTGTCAAGACACGAAAAAATTCTAGTAAGTTATCCTCCTTTTCGTGTTTATATGTTCAGGCAACTTTATGAGCCTGCATACCGTTGTAGACCTGAGATGGG
>NZ_JAAKDE010000076.1 GCF_013664685.1 Capillibacterium thermochitinicola | reverse complement strand
TTTGAAGAGGAAAAGCCATCGGGACTCCGAAATGGTAAGTTGCTCAAAAAACAAACCAAAAGGAGTGTTGCCCCGATGGCCTACCATAAGAATACCGTAAATTTAGAAAAAATGCTACTGAAATTTTTAGGCGAGCCGGATCCCATGCTCTCCATGCTTGAATGGCTATGCCATAAGATGATGGAAGTAGAAGTCGAAAATAAGCTCAATGCCGGCAAAGGCGAACACTCCCCGAATAGAACCGGTTATCGCTCCGGAACACGGGTCAGACGCTTCGATACCCGGATGGGAACAATTTATCTGCTGATACCAAAAGTTCGTAAAGGCGGCTACGTACCCTTCTTCGTGACCGAAAAAAAGCGTTCCGAACAAGCGTTAATCCAGGTAGTCCAAGAAGCCTTTATTAACGGCGTTTCCACCCGTAAAATTGAACGGCTGGCCCGGAGTCTCGGTATTGAATCAATTTCACCCAGCCAGGTTTCTCAGATTAATAAAGAGCTGACTCAGCAGGTTGAAGAGTTTAGAAACCGTCCTCTTGCAGATACATATCCGGTGATCTGGATTGATGCTTTATACGAGAAGATCCGGGATAACCATCGCGTTTGTAATATGGCAGTTCATGTTGTGTGTGGAGTTAATCTTGAAGGGAAACGCGAGGTTTTAGCGGTTGAGCCCATGTACGAAGAATCAGAAGCGTCGTATACCGCTTTGTTTACCGGTCTCAAAAAA
>NZ_JAAKDE010000075.1 GCF_013664685.1 Capillibacterium thermochitinicola | reverse complement strand
TTTTGGAGGACAACTTGACCCGGAAAACCGCTGGGTAAAGTTATCAAAGCTTATTCCATGGGACGTCATTGAAGACAAGTATGCCGCGTTATTTGCCAAAAACAACACGGGTGCTCCGGCCAAACCAGTTCGCATGGCTCTTGGGGCTTTGCTCATCAAAGAAAAGGGCGGGTTCTCCGATGAAGAGGTAGTGGAACAGATCAAGGAAAACCCGTATCTTCAATATTTTATCGGGCTACCCGAGTTTCAAAAGGAAGCGCCCTTTGACCCTTCAATGATGGTTCACTTCCGAAAACGCCTAAATGCGCAAATCATGAAAGAAATCAATGAAATCATCTGTTTGGGTCAGGAAGTAAAGAAACACGAATCGGACAATGACAATCACGATGAAGATAACTCAGAGGGAGATTTAAAAGAAAACAAAAACAAAGGGCGTCTCATTATCGATGCTACTTGCGCGCCGGCTGACATTCGTTATCCTACTGACTTATCGTTGTTAAACGAAGCCCGTGAAAAGCTTGAGCGTATGATTGCTGACCTCTATGCACCCCTTAAAGGCAAAATGCCGAAACCCCGAACCTACCGGAGAAACGCCCGCAAAGACTATCTTTCGGAAGCTAAAGTTAGAAAGCACCAAAAGAAGTCCTTACGTCGGGCAATCGGTAAGCAACTACGTTATATCGCGCGGGATCTGAGAATTATTGAGCGACTTTCCAACGAAAACGGCTGTGGGCAACTAAGTCCAAGACAACAGCGGGAATACCAAATAATACAAGAGCTCTATCAGCAACAGAAGTTAATGTATGAAACCCGCACCCATCGGATAGACAATCGTATCGTCAGCATTAGTCAGCCCTATGTCCGTCCGATTGTTCGCGGAAAAGCCGCAGCTGAAACTGAGTTTGGAGCCAAAATTATGGTTAGCTTGATCGACGGTTTTGCTTTCGTGGATGAGATTAGTTGGAATAACTTCAACGAAGGGACAAAATTAAAAGAAGCTATTGAAACCTTTCGTTGGCGTACAGGGCACTATCCCAGAGTCGTTCATGCTGATGCCATCTTTCG
>NZ_JAAKDE010000074.1 GCF_013664685.1 Capillibacterium thermochitinicola | reverse complement strand
GCGAACTTAATTATACACTGACCAAGATTATTTATCGTAATTGTGTCGTAGCTAGAAAAATAACTCTTTACGGATTTTTGTATTGCCATACGAAAGAACCTATTATATATTCTAAGGAATCTTTCACTCCCGCTAGCGTTTCCAAAGAAATCATAGTTTAGATTTGTTAAATTTATTCCCAATATGTAAAACCAAGTAAGTTCACGGTCCTCCATAAAAAAATCCAACCATCTCTCAGCTATAAAATATCTATCCTTTGTACCAAGTTTTTTGTAATGTACTTCTTTGTCATTTTTTTCATGGAAACTACATTCTCTTTCACATTTTCCCCATTCACGAGCTTCTGGATTACCGCAACGTTTGTTTAACAGGGATCGTATCAATTGTTCTTCTTTATCTACAGGAACTATTAAAATCCCAATGTAAATCCATTTTTCATTATCTACATGCATATATTTAATTGTTTCTTCTTTGATTTCATCACAATAAATATTAAGCTCAATATTCCCCAAAATAAACGATCACACCCCAATTAGCATCATTTCGTATAACGTCTGCCGATTACCGACGTCGATGAGCTTACAAGGCGGGCCTACTTCTTTGTGTCCACCCGCCCCGCCGGCTCGGTTAGCGAATCGATGTGGCCGCGTATACTTCATGAACCACCCGCATCTCTAACATCATGAGTCGACTTTCCGTGGCCCGAAGCGGCAATGCTCATGTTAGCTGCCCCGAAGGGCAAGGCAAAACCGCAGTGTTTGCTTGCCATGTTTTTCTTTCAGTTGCCCATCGGCAAAGCTGAAGTACATGGATGTACGGAAGCGGACATTTTTACCCTCAAACATTATTTTGGTTACTACCTTTTTCCTTTTAATCCTAATCTACCAGCATTTCCTTAATTATGCCTTTTAGTATTTGCACTTCTTCAGCGTTTAGATTTCCGATCTTCTCGCATAGTCTTGATTTGTCAATAGCACGAATCTGATCTAGTACAATCCAGCCCTCTATTGTGTTAACTTTAAATTTCAACCGAGTAGGATATCCTTCTCTACCCCGACTTGTTACCGGTGCAATAATAACCGTCCGCAGATGATTATTCATTTCTTGAGGCGATATAACAACACAAGGTCTGATCTTGTTAATCTCCGCACCCTTGGTAGGATTTAAATCTACCCAATAAACCGAGTATTGATCAATCTTTTCGCTCATCCCAAGCCTCCAAGAGATCATTATCAATTTCTTCCTCGATCAACAAGGAGTCGTCCCCTTTTTCATGCATGACTTTAAAGGCTTCGGCCCAGCCTTGACGAGGAGTTTTTACCGGCTTTATTATGATGCAATTATCCTCAATCTCTAGTTCCACCTTTGACTCAATTCCACATTGTTTTAAAATAGCCATAGGAAGGCGAATCCCTTTAGAATTTCCGATCTTAATGACATCAATTTCCATAAAACCCACCTCAGTTAGTTATTACTTTGTAATTACATTATACCTGTGCTCTATATTTTATACAATCTAATTTTTTAAGATACCGGGATTTTGGCTTCCATTTAAAATTAGCCCATGGATGGGCGGTTCGTGGGCAATGTTTTTATCTTATTTTTAGAACATGGCAAGCAAATTGCAGCTAACGTTTGGCATTGCCGACGTCGATGAGCCTACAGGCGGGCCAGCTTCCAAGTCCTACCCACCCCGCCGACTCGGTTAGCGAATCGATGTGGCCGCGATGGCTCCATGATTCAACTAACTTGTCCGACATCATGATTCGACTTCCCGCGGCCCGAAGCGGCAATGCCGTGTTAGCCGATGTGTGGTCGGCCCTATTTTAGTTGCCAGGGAGGGCAACTACCATCAATTAACTTCTTTTACAAACTTAAAACATATTGTCTTAACTGAGAACTATTCCAGACTTCACATCTAGATTGCGAACTTCTCATTTTCTTCCTCAATCTTTCATCTTCTGTTACAAGAACATCAGCATTCCCCACCCCGGTTACTGCAATGAGTGCATCTTCGATGTGATTCCTATTTGCCGTCATGATGGAGTCTACCGACATACCAGTATGGCTACCATCGCCCCATTTAGCCCCCCAATGAAAGCCCCAAATAAATGCTTCAGCTTCAACTCTCTCAAAAATAAGTGCAGATAATAGTTCTCTAGAATTCCGTGGAACTTTTGGGTGTCTGTATTGTTCCTCTAAAACATCCGTAGTCAATAATCTGATCTTCCCCGTTCTATTGTGCTGTTTTAAGAGCGCGCTGAACTCATCATCTTTTGCTATGATATCAATTGAACACATATCAATCATAAATGTATTCATTACAGACACCTCCTTGTGCATATTAACTATATCCTTTGCTGAACTGTAGCCGTGATTAGTTACTGCGTTAACATAATATTTCACCTGCATTATGGTACCTTAAATACCATATGCCATAGCCTGCTATATGTTTTAATGATCTTGAAAACCCACTTCCATATTATTTACTAAACAAATCATGGTAAATTAGATACGACAATCCAACTAGCATTTTTGTATATTCATTTGACATACTTCATCGTCCGGCTTGTTAACACTCTCTCCTCACAATGGCGGCCACGGATGGCCGCTCCTTTACGCCACATGTCGGCTAACGTTTGCCGATTACCGACGGCCATGGACCTTAAGGCGCAGACCGGGCCTTAGTGCGACGCCACTTAGGCCCGGGCAAGCCGGGCGCGACTGCGCTTAGGTCCATGGCTGTGGGCGCGTAAACTTCATGATTTGACTTCTTTGATTTGTCATCATGATCCACTCTCCGCGCCCCGAAGCGGTAAACGAGCTGTTAGACGATGCCCAGCAGCCCCAAAGAAGAAAAATGAATTCCTTCTTTGAATAAATCCTGTTTAAATGTTCTGTGTCAGCTTCTAAACTATCATCTTTCGCGGATTTTGGTGCGGAATCAGTATTCATTACCACTCAGACAATCGCC
>NZ_JAAKDE010000073.1 GCF_013664685.1 Capillibacterium thermochitinicola | reverse complement strand
AGGCAGCCGTCTAAGGTGGAGTTGATGATTGGGGTGAAGTCGTAACAAGGTAGCCGTATCGGAAGGTGCGGCTGGATCACCTCCTTTCTAAGGAGTAAGACTCCTAGGTCGGTCCTGTCTTGCTGTTTAGTTTTGAGGGTTTAGTCCCTCAGGCATGCACCCTGAAAACTGCATAGGGGAACAAAAGAAGTCGAGCAGAGAAAGGCGCGCGAAAGGGTCAAGCTACAAAGGGCGTATGGCGGATGCCTTGGCGCTGGGAGCCGACGAAGGACGCGGCAAGCTGCGAAAAGCCTCGGGGAGCTGCAAGCGAGCGTTGATCCGGGGATGTCCGAATGGGGCAACCCACCGGGCGTAATGGCCCGGTACCCCTGCCTGAATCCATAGGGCAGGAGGAGGGAACGCGGGGAACTGAAACATCTAAGTACCCGCAGGAAGAGAAAGAAAGATCGATTCCCTAAGTAGCGGCGAGCGAACGGGGAAGAGCCCAAACCACATATCTTCGGATGTGTGGGGTTGTAGGGTCGCCGAGAAAGCCACTTTAGAGCCTAGCTGAAGCGGTCTGGAAAGGCCCACCGCAGAAGGTGACAGTCCTGTAAGCGAAAGGCAAAGAAGGGCGAGGCGATACCTGAGTACCACGGGGCACGTGGAACCCTGTGGGAACCCGGGAGGACCACCTCCCAAGGCTAAATACTACCCAGCGACCGATAGCGAACTAGTACCGTGAGGGAAAGGTGAAAAGCACCCCGGGAGGGGAGTGAAATAGAACCTGAAACCATATGCCTACAAGCAGTCGGAGCGCGATGGCCGCAAGGCCTGCGTGACGGCGTACTTTTTGTAGAACGGTCCTGCGAGTTACCGTAGCAAGCGAGGTTAAGGCGGAAAGGCCGGAGCCGTAGCGAAAGCGAGTCTGAAGAGGGCGCAAGTTTGCTATGGTAGACCCGAAACCGGGTGATCTAACCATGGCCAGAGTGAAGTCTCGTTAACCCGAGATGGAGGCTCGAACCACATTGTCGTTGAAAAGGCATGGGATGAGCTGTGGTTAGGGGTGAAAAGCCAATCGAACTCGGAGATAGCTGGTTCTCCCCGAAATAGCTTTAGGGCTAGCCTCATGGGTTAACTTACGGAGGTAGAGCACTGATTGGGCTAGGGGCCTTACCAGGTTACTGAACCCGTTCAAACTCCGAATGCCGTAAGGTTTACCATGGGAGTCAGACGATGGGGGATAAGCTTCATCGTCGAGAGGGAAACAGCCCAGACCTTCAGCTAAGGTCCCCAAGTTCGTGCTAAGTGGGAAACGAGGTGAAGATGCATAGACAGCCAGGATGTTGGCTTAGAAGCAGCCATCATTTAAAGAGTGCGTAATAGCTCACTGGTCAAGTGTCTTTGCGCGGAAAATGTAACGGGGCTCAAGCACGACACCGAAGCTAAGGATTCTTGCGGGTTTCACCAGGGGTTTCGTGAAAGGTTTGGCAACGCGATGCGGTGCCCAAATGCTTCAGCTGCAAGCACGAATGCAGCAGCAAGAAAAACGGAGTCTCTGGTGAAGCCCGCAAGAGTGGTAGGGGAGCGTTGTGCTAACCTGCGAAGCCGTACCGGAAGGAGCGGTGGAGGAGGCACAAGTGAGAATGCAGGAATGAGTAGCGAAAAGGCAGGTGAGAATCCTGCCCGCCGAAAGCCTAAGGTTTCCTGAGGAAGGCTCGTCCGCTCAGGGTTAGGCGGGACCTAAGCCGAGGCCGGAAGGCGTAGGCGATGGACAACGGGTCAAGATTCCCGTTCCACCTTGTCTCGTTTGAGCGATGGGGTGACACAGAAGGGTAGGCCATCCGGCAGTTGGAGTGCCGGTCCAAACGAGTAGGGTGTGCGACAGGCAAATCCGTCGCACGTGAAGCCCGAGACGTGACGGGGAGCGAAATTTAAGTAGCGAACTGGTTGAACCCAAGCTGTCGAGAAAAGCCTCTAGCGAGAGGCAAGGTGCCCGTACCGCAAACCGACACAGGTAGGCGAGGAGAGAATCCTAAGGCGCGCGAGAGAACCCCTGTTAAGGAACTCGGCAAACTGACCGCGTAACTTCGGGAGAAGCGGTGCCCTGGTACCGTGAGGTGTTTAGCATACTGAGCGGGAGAGGGTTGCAGAGAAATGGCCCAAGCGACTGTTTAGCAAAAACACAGGTCCCTGCTAAGCCGAAAGGCGACGTATAGGGGCTGACGCCTGCCCAGTGCCGGAAGGTTAAGGGGAGGGCTTAGCGCAAGCGAAGGTCTGAACCGAAGCCCCGGTAAACGGCGGCCGTAACTATAACGGTCCTAAGGTAGCGAAATTCCTTGTCGGGTAAGTTCCGACCTGCACGAAAGGCGTAACGACTTGGGCGCTGTCTCAATGGGGGGCTCGGCGAAATTGAAGTACCCGTGAAGATGCGGGTTACCCGCGGTTAGACGGAAAGACCCCGTGGAGCTTTACTCTAACTTGGTATTGAGTTTTGGTATCAAATGTACAGGATAGGTGGGAGCCAGAGAAGCCGGGACGCCAGTCTCGGTGGAGGCGCCGGTGGGATACCACTCTTTTGGTGCTGGAATTCTAACGGCACGCCGTGAGCCGGCTGCCGGACATTGCCAGGTGGGGAGTTTGACTGGGGCGGTCGCCTCCTAAAGGGTAACGGAGGCGCCCAAAGGTTCCCTCAGCGCGGTTGGGAATCGCGCGTTGAGTGCAAAGGCATAAGGGAGCTTAACTGCAAGACCGACAAGTCGAGCAGGGACGAAAGTCGGGCTTAGTGATCCGGTGGTACCGAGTGGAAGGGCCATCGCTCAACGGATAAAAGCTACCCCGGGGATAACAGGCTTATCTCCCCCAAGAGTCCATATCGACGGGGAGGTTTGGCACCTCGATGTCGGCTCATCACATCCTGGGGCTGGAGTAGGTCCCAAGGGTTGGGCTGTTCGCCCATTAAAGTGGTACGCGAGCTGGGTTCAGAACGTCGTGAGACAGTTCGGTCCCTATCTACCGCGGGCGCAGGAGATTTGCGAGGGTCTGTCCTTAGTACGAGAGGACCGGGATGGACGCACCTCTGGTATCCCAGTTGTCCCGCCAGGGGCACGGCTGGATAGCTATGTGCGGTTTGGATAAACGCTGAAGGCATCTAAGCGTGAAGCCATCCTCAAGAAGAGATCTCCCACAGAGTTAATCTGGTAAGACCCCTTGTAGAATACGAGGTTGATAGGCCGGGTGTGTAAGCGCAGCAATGCGTTGAGCTAACCGGTACTAATTGGTCGAGGGTTTGACCAAAAGCGGCCTTGGTTCGAACTCTTCCCTATGCAGTTTTGAGGGTGTAAACCCAACAACTTTATACCTTTCCTGGTGACTATGGCGAGGGGGAACCACCCGTTCCCATTCCGAACACGGCAGTTAAGCCCCTCAGCGCCAATGGTACTTGTCGGGAGACCGGCTGGGAGAGTAGGTCGTTGCCAGGAAATATTTTTAAAACCAGGATTAATAAAATCCTGGTTTTTATTTTGTGTTAACGAATATTGGTTTGGCATAAACCCGGATCAATGAAATTTTGATCCGGGTTTTATTTATG
>NZ_JAAKDE010000072.1 GCF_013664685.1 Capillibacterium thermochitinicola | reverse complement strand
CGGAAGAACGGATTGCCCAGGAAATGATTCTGGGGATCGGCGGGTACCGGGCACTGAAGGCTTTGAAGATCCCGGTTGACATCTATCATTTCAACGACAGCCATCCGGTCTTTGCCGGAACGGAGATTATCCGGGAGCTGATGGATGAAGAAGGGCTGAGCTTTGACGAGGCGTGGGCCAAAGCCCGGGAGAAGATCGTCTTCACCACCCATACGCCGGTGAAAGCCGGTAACGAAGAGCACGACCATGAGCTTTTGCAATACATGGGCGCTTACAACGGGCTGACCTTCGGCCAGATGCTGCGTTTGGGCGGCGAACCCTTCTCCATGACCGTGGCCGGTTTGCGCCTGGCGAAAAAAGCGAACGCCGTTGCCCAGTTGCACGGGGAGACCGCCCGCCGGATGTGGAGCGGGGTGACCGGGGCGGCCGAGATCATCGCCATCACCAACGGGGTCTTTCCGGGCGCCTGGCAGGACCCGGAGATCGCCAAGGCCTTTGCCCGTAACGAAGATCTCTGGGCCCCGCACCAGCAGGCGAAACGGGAGATGATTGCCGAGATCTACCGGCGCAACGGCGTCCAGCTTGACGAGGAAGTTTTGACCATCGGGTTTGCCCGCCGGGCGGCGCCCTATAAACGTGGTAATCTCATCTTTACCAAACCGGAAGTGATCGGGGAGTACCTGGAAAGCGGGAAACTCCAGATTATCCTGTCCGGGAAGGCCCACCCCAACGATCTGACGGGGAAAGACATTGTAGCCGAGATGTACCGGATGTCCAAACGGTACCCCAAGAGCGTGGTCTTTCTTGAGGACTATGACATAAAGATCGGGCGGTTACTGACCAGAGGGTGTGACGTCTGGTTGAACAACCCGCGGCGTCCGCAGGAAGCCAGCGGGACTTCGGGGATGAAGGCCGCGATGAACGGGGTCTTGAACTTCAGTGTCCTTGACGGCTGGTGGCCGGAGGGCTGTGTCCACGGG
>NZ_JAAKDE010000071.1 GCF_013664685.1 Capillibacterium thermochitinicola | reverse complement strand
CGTCGGTAATCGGCAAACGTTAAGCGAAATGGCACCTAGTGGTAGTTAAAAACATAATGAAATGAAAAGGGGGAATTCATAAATGACAAAGAAGAAAGTGTTTATTAGTTTCGACTATGATAATGACCGACACTATCGTTATTTACTTAAGGCTTTAATAGATAATCCACGATCAGATATTGATTTTGAAGATCTTACTCCTGAAGAAATACAAAGTTATGATATTGGTAGAATAAAAGCTGTGTTAACAACAAGAATAAGAAATTCTACTCATACATTAGTCATAATAGGTAAACATGCTAATAGTTATCATCCTGATTGGACAGAGATTGGGACTCGTAATTGGCAATGGTGGGAAATTGAAAAAAGTGCCGAAGAAGGTAATAAATTTATTGCTGTAAAAATTGATCCGTCATATGATGCACCCGAACCTCTTTATAGAAAAGGGGCAACATGGGCGCATTCGTTTAAAGTTGATAGTATTTTTAAAGCAATAAATGAAGCGTGATTTTAATGTCTGATAAAAAAACAGATATACTTTACAATCATTATATTGATACATATGCCAATGCAAAAGAAAGAGAAAACCTACGAAATAAATTATTCCTAATAACAGTAGGCTTATTAGGACTTATATTATTGGAGTTAACATATTCTACAGATATGGTTAATGCTATTAAGCAAATTAATATTCTAGGAATCAATATAAATATTAGTGTTATACCTTTACCTATACTTATTAGCTTTACTTGGACATTTTTTAGTATACTCTCTGTACGCTATTATCAAGTTACAATCCATATAGACAAGCTTTACTTATACATACATGGATTAGAAAAAAAGTTATCAGCATTAATGGGAGAAAATAATATAATATCTCGAGAAAGTTCGGGTTATCTAACAAAAAAGTTTTCAATATTTAGACATTGTGTATGGTATTATTACACAGCAATATATCCAGCAATAGTAATTATAGTAATTATATGGAGCCTAATCTTAGAAAGCTCAATAGCCATTATTCCGATTTATCATAAATATTATGATTTTTGTTTAGGGTTATTAAGTGTTGGTTTTCTAGTTTTTTATTTAGTTGGACAATGGCTAGAAAAATAAAGGTAAAAATTTAGTTTGGTTATGGTGCCACTTCGCTTAACAGCACGATTACCGCTGGCGGGGCGCGGATAGTGGATAATGAAGACAAATCGAAGAAGTTAAATCATGTAGAGAACGCGCCCACAGCCATGGACCTAAGCGCGGCCGCGCCCGGCTTG
>NZ_JAAKDE010000070.1 GCF_013664685.1 Capillibacterium thermochitinicola | reverse complement strand
CTTAAGCCAATTGTGTACTGTATTTTTGGAAAGACCGTGACGCCGGGCTACCAGTGCAACATTACCGACTTCTTGGCATTCTCTAACGATTTGTTCTTTAAAATCCTGGTCATAGCGTTTCGTTTTCATCTTTTCTACCCCCTGGTTTCATTCTAGCATGTTCGTACTTTTTCTCCAACTGAATTAGGGGGCTAGATAGAATCCCGTCCCCACCAGGTATATCAAGGTCCATTGCACCTGGGATGATTGGGACGAGAACTCTGTTCCCGTCCACAATGGTGAATTCATAAATACACCGCAACAGATTATTGCTGTCTACTACCAAGTAAACCAAAGGGTGGAAGAATACCAGTACGACGTCGCCGGGAACCGGAAGCAAGAGACCATCACTTTACGCTCGAGCACGACCCGGAACTATCGCTATTATCCGAACTCCAACAAACTAATGACCAATGGTAAGTACGCCTTTGTTTACGATGAGAACGGGAACTTGATCCAAAAAGGAGAGTACTTTACCATTGAAGGGGATACCGTGGTCTTTGATCCGGAAGAGAAAGACCTTTGGACCTACGAATATGACCTGTTAAACCGGTTGACCAAGGTTGAAAAAGACGGAAAGGTCGTTGCTGAATATCTCTATGATGAAGCCGGGCTGCGGGTGCAGAAGAAAAGCCCCGATACTACAGTCTATTATGTCTTTGACCAATCCGGGCAGGTGCTGTATGAAGAGGAAGACGGAGAGTATCTGGCGTATGTTTATGTCTTAGGTAAGCACTTTGCCCGGGTGGACGGGAAAGTGGGGAGTGGGGAGAAACAGACCTATTTCTACCATACGGACCACTTGGGGAGCACGGTTCTAGTGACGGATGAAGCGGGTCAGGCCGTTTGGAGCACGGAGTATACGCCCTTTGGGAGCCTGACGATTGCGGAAGGTAAACTGAAGCGGGCAGCGAAGTTTACTGGGAAGGATCTGGATGAGGATACGGGGCTCTATTACTTTAACGCTAGGTGGTATGACAGTGAGTTAGGGAGGTTTATTTCGGAGGATCCGGTAAAGGATGGCGTGAATTGGTATACGTATGCGAATAATAATCCGTTACTTTATGTGGATCCATTAGGATTAGCTGCTTTTGTGACAAAACAGATCAAGTCCAGATTAGTGTGTAAATTCCTCAGTTATCAATAAGCTTATCTGATATACGCA
>NZ_JAAKDE010000069.1 GCF_013664685.1 Capillibacterium thermochitinicola | reverse complement strand
CCATTATATGGACTCAACTATAATTCCTCTGTCATTGTAGGGATTAAAAAACAGGCGCCGGTTGCTGGAAAAGTTCCCAATGTAACAAAGTTTACATCAATTGGTTCAAATTTTTCTATAAAAGAAATAAATTGCTTTTTAAAGGACTCTAATTGCAAAGATTCATAAGTGGCCAAAGTAATATGTGGCTTTATTTCTTTAATTGATATTAAACTTGAGTCTAAATTTTCTTCCGCTAAACTATACCAAATCTGTCTTACATAGTCCTCAATCTCTTCACTAAAAAACATTTCTACTGCATACATATTTTTTCTCCCTTCAATGTCCATCATAGTTGACAGTCTGGTGCTTTCATGTTAGCAGAACCACGGATGGTTGGCTGATCGGCAAACTTTTTATCGTACAATTTCTTCCAGCTTTAGGCATGCTTTTAAAATCCATTTATTTTTTTTATATCGTTGTAAAAATCTTTGGTAAGAATTACAAGCATATTGTATCACAACCGAACACGGATTGTTGACTAGTACAACTATTTCATCCCATACCTTTGAAGTGACCTCTCCTTTATTTCTTCCAGTGTCTGTTGAACCTTAAATCAGCTGCAGTTGCACACTGTTAGAGCGCTCGTCTGGCATGGCGTATATCGTTCTGCGAGTTCCCGATGTTGCCGGGCCTTAGAGGCACCGGCTGAATCTTAGTTACACTTGGTGAAGACGGGGCCGTCCAGACTTGGCTTAGGCCCGGCAATATAGGCCGGAGTGACCAAAGGGAACGGAGCCGGGAACCCTGGTGTTATCTGCCGTGCCACCTAGTTTTTATCGATACTATTTAAAAATACTTCTATTTCTTCCTTTGCCTGTTTCCAAACTTCTTCCAAGGGTAACACTAGTTTCTTTAATTCATCCCAGTCTAAGAAAAACGAATACGAATGTCGAAAGAAATGCCTGAAACCCATATACTCTATCAATTTATCCTTTAGATCATTTGTTATTACTGCACTTCTTTTATCATTCTTGCTTACCATTTCTGACAACAGCCTTTTATGCCATTTTTCACCCTGGATAATACCGTTGTCTATTCTTTTAGCAATAATCTCGAAAATATTTTCTAGCCCATTATAAAAAGAGTGGAGCACAGAAGCTATTGCTGTAATCTCCACTAGGTCAGGTTCTTTTTCCCTGCATTCTTTCAATAACTGGCTATACATTTTCAATAATTTATCAATCTGCTGTATTTGAAACTGTATTTGGGATTTTATTCGTTCATTGGACATAGACAAGGACTCCTTCCTTCTCTATATATTTAACAAAATCAGTCTTTCTGTCTAAGTCTATTAAGTCTACTGAATGATTAAGTTCTAGAAGGAGCTTACCCAGAATTTTATAATACTTACCTTTAGGACAACCTTTTACAGCTAAATCTATATCCGAGCTTTCATTATATCGACCTTCAGCTACTGACCCTAGTAAATAGATTTCGCTGCAACCTTCTGCTTTAAGAATTTCTATGGCTTTATCAATATCTTCCTTATATTCCGGTGGGATTACGTACTTTTGCATTCTCACTTTTCCACCCCCATCGGGAACTTCTTCCTTTATACATTTCTTCCTTTATTTTACCACATTTAACTAGAATTAGGCATGGCAGATAACGTTTCGGGTTCCCGGTGTTGCCGGGCCTTAGAGGCGCCGGCTTAAACTCTAGTTCATACCCTTGGCCAAACCGGCGCCGTCCAGACTTGGCTTAGGCCCGGCAATATGGGCCGACGCAGACTCATCAAAATAACGCTCGTCTTCCCCCTCAAACGAAAATTCATACCTCTTTGAAGGTTTACTCCTTCCTGGTTACACATAATCAAATATGATATTACCTCGCCAATTTTAAACACTCCATTTTTCCTCCTGTATAAGATGTATAGCATATAACTTATAATAAACGTTCCATTTCGTTTATCTCTATATCTCTTATCATTAGACGAACGAGTTTCGCTTATAAGTCTGAATTGGCATTATTACTAAACTTAGTTCGTTTATCTAATATGTCTGCCTAGTTTAACGGTGGTTTCTGAGCTTTTGTATTAACATTTACATGGTTAATAAATTTTCTATTAATATTTCTATTCTTTAAAAACTTTATTTATTCATGCAATAGTTCCCTTTGCTTCTTTTTACTGAACGCATACCTGGTCGAGAAACATGTCAGCGCATAATTCTACCCCTGAAAACTTATACAAAAAATCTTCAATAAATATGTTAATGTGAACTTCAACACCCCAAAATTTCAGCAAAATTATAACGATCATTTACTTGAAGTACAGATCTTTTCAAACCACTCATCTTTCTCCTGATCAGCGAAAGAATCCCAGTTGAGTCCGTATAATGGTGTAAAATTGGTTTCCAAAAAAAGAGGGGCCATTAACAAATTCCTCAGTTAGAATAGTAGTTGGACAAACCAAAATTCTAAGAGGAGGAATTTGAATGGCCCAATACTAGATTACCGTAGATCAAGAACTTTTGCACCGTCTATTTTTAGGCAATAACAAGGATTCCGGTGTGTCAGCGTTATTGGAATCGATATTGAACCAGATTTTGCAGGCGCAAGCCACCGAACAGCTTCAAGCCGAACCATACGAACGCACTGATAAAAGGAAGGGGTATCGTAACGGCACACGCCCGCATA
>NZ_JAAKDE010000068.1 GCF_013664685.1 Capillibacterium thermochitinicola | reverse complement strand
CGCCATGAACCGAATTGCGCGATCGGATTAAACCGTAATCAGTGATCGGATTCAAGCGTATCGCGCGATCGGCATGAAGCGTATTAGGTGATCGAATTGACCGAAATACGCGGCTGGGTCTGCTATTATTAGTCCTTTTTTGTTTATTTCATGGATAACCACATAATGTAAAAGGTTATCCTTTACGACATGAGCAATTGTCGGTAATGGTAACTGCGAAGTCAAATGCTCAGCCTGTGCCTTAACTCCTTTAGCCGAAAAACCTATTTCTTTAGCAGCCTTGATCATCCCAAAAGCATTAGTTCCTTTTTGATCAGTCCCAGCAATCTCTCGAATATACGAAATCGGTAATTTCAATCCATATTGCTTGGCCACAATTGCCAGACAAGCAGCTCCACAATCCGATATGTCATGTTGTTTAATACAATAGTAACGTTTAAAAAATTGAGCACACAACTAGTAAAACCACCTTCCTGCGAAATTCCATGTTATTACATTTTTGCAACATATTATAATATATGTTATTTTATGTTCTTTTAAATTAACATAACTTTATCGTGCTTTCTACTACCCTTTTGGGTAGTTATTCAACATTCAATAATCATTTGTAATCGTTCGTCACCATTTTATCTGGTCTTTCGATCTATCCATGGTCATCTGGGTAGTGTAGTTAGCTATGACTACCCAAAAAGATAGGCGACATAATTAATAACTTGTGTTATGTTAAAATCAAGAACATCTGGATGTTTGAAAATACCAAATAACAAGGAGGAATTTAGAAATGGAAATGGTTGCCACTCTTGGGATGACTGAGTTGGGTGAAAAAGAGTCGATGGAAATTGATGGTGGGGAAGTAGTAATATTGGGTGTAACAGTAACTGCGTCTTTAGTAGCAAAAATAGTAACAGCCGCAGCTACTGCCTATGGAGCAGGATACGCATTAGGTAAAGCTTATTCCCACTTTACAAACTCTAGAAAATAGTTTTTAATAAACAGTTTTTAACAAGGAGGTTGAAAATTATGAGAGAGTTAACAGTACAAGAGCTACAAGAAATTGATGGTGGCGGTGTTTTATTCTGGGCAGTTGTGACTGTAATTGTCGCAGGATGTGGCGCTTTAGGTTTTTACAATGGAAAAAAGGATACCGATAAAGAATATGAATAAAATATTTGTTTTACTTCTTTAGTCTTAAGTTGGTCTTATTGTCAAGCCTGGATATCAGGCTTGACCTTGACAATAAGACTTTAAATACTTTCTTCATAAAGTGGGTGATTAATGATGTCCGACCTTTGGAATAATTTAAAAGAGTATATAAAAGCAAATTTCACTCCTCTAGAACTTAAGTTGTGGTTGCTTGTTGTAATAGGATTCGTTTCATATTTCCTAGGTAGAGCTTTAGGCGTCTTTTATTCACATTTAATACATTCACGCTAATCCTTATTTTTTTATTATTTTCAGTAATATTATTTGCGTTGTGAGTTTACCTCCATTAAATATACTCTGCGTAAAATAAATATTCCTTATATTTCACTTTTATGGGCTTATAGAACTGTCCAGATGTCATAATAATTCTTTCGATATTAAAAAAAGTATTGCTTCTTTCTAACGCCCGGAGAATATTATTAACCTAAAAAATCTATCTTAATAACAACAAAAGCTAAGAACAGATCGACGCCCTTCTGCTTTTAAAGCTCAAAGGTCTTCAAAAACCTGGGGGAAACCGAGCAGCAAGATGCTCCCCCATAGTGTAAAATTGTTGTAGGATAAAAATAAACAAGAGATCATCCTTTTGGTAAAATAGAATTACCACAATCTACACACCAAAGGAGGGATCTCTTGTGAATACTATTTTACACCAAATCTGCGAAAGATTCATTAGTGAAGTTACTGGTGATAGTGTCAAGACACTGTAGATTTTTGAACCTCACATTAGCGAACTTCCCGTCGAACTTACCGTCAAACTGCACTTTGTTTATTTATAGCTTTTAAAGCAATTTATTGTTTGGGAATTTAC
>NZ_JAAKDE010000067.1 GCF_013664685.1 Capillibacterium thermochitinicola | reverse complement strand
TGAATTAGGGGGCTAGATAGATGGAACCTAGGGCATCCTTGTGGTAGAAATTAATATCCCGCTGTTGATACCATGGGTTGGGGTGATCCATGTTGGTAAAGGCAATCAAGCCGTTGCCATAGTAGTACTCGTTAAAGTAATTCACCTGCCCGCCCGGAATTTGCCCGGCGGTATGCTTCTTGCTTTGTCTGTATTGTTGCAAGTCCCAGATCTCGTTTTCATATTCTGCAAGGATATCGGTACTTAGACCTTCGTAGTAGTAGCCACTGACCATCACTCGGTTTATATTCGCAGGCGCCGTCTCTTTTCCGATCTTCCGGCCCAGGGCGTCATAGGTATAGGTAATGGTCCCGGTAAAGGGATGCTCCCCGCCAAACAGTTTATCGTTCCGGGTTAAATTCCTGGCGCTGATCAGTCTGTTTTCATAGTCATAGCTGTATTCAACATAATCGCCCCTGTATCCTTCTTTTACCAGATTACCATTGGCGTCACAACTGTAGGCCGCTTTCCCGAATCTGAAGTACAAGTCCTCCTCCTGGTTTGTTTTAATAATCGAAGATTAGATATGTTGGGTAGTTGGTGTGTTAAGTAAGTTTGTAATTCAAAAAAAGCAAACCATCAGACTCCGAAATGGTTAGTTTCTCAACCAAACCATAAAAAAGCATTGTCCAATGGCTTAACATAAAAATGCTGTATTTTTAGAAACATACCCAAATAATGTTCTACTTGTTTTTCTGTCCATAATGAACATAGGCTTCAATCCATCAAGTAGTAAATCCCCTTTCTACCATCCGGGTAATTCCGTTACTACCCCTTCCTCAATCACCACATACCTTCGTTCTTCTTCACTCCATTCGTATAGTTTCCAAGGATAATACCCTAGCATTTCATCTAATTCACCACCATACCCATATATTTGTATTTGTCTTGCTGCCGGAAATTTTATACGAGCAAATTGTCCGGAATAGTCCCAATACCCCAGTACTTCAACAAAAGCACCATCTTGATACTCATAAATTTCCGGAATAATCTGACTGGCTTTCAGATTAAATCCGATGATTTCATCTACCCCATTTTGATTGAGGTCGTGTACGTAAAAGTAACCGTCCCACGGACCAAATTTTGATTCCAGGGGAATTATTTTACGTAGAATAGGCTCAAAATCTATATATTCTTCCCAAAAAGGAACTTCAACCATTTTTCCTTGTTTTTCGTCATAAGCTAGCAATTTATTTAAGTGCAACATATCCCTAGAACTGCCCACATGCCTTCTGGAATCATTCAAAAGATAAAGTCTTTTAATATTTCCACATGGAGAAAAATTACCTTCAACCTCTTTCAGTAATCGGTAGCGTGGATAGTATTCTTCATTAAGTATTTCTTCCGCAGAACGTATAACATTAGTTTCATTGGGAGTATCTTCAAACAATTCTTTTTCTATTATTCCAAATTCTCCCGAACCACTCGTTTGTGAACTTAAGTCGATAGTGATTCCAGACTTTAATGCAAAAAGAATAGACACAATACCTACTACCAAGAAACAAACGATAATTATTTTCTTCTTTCTTTCCACCTTGTTCATCTTTACCCCCCTCAGGATAATTCCATGTATTTAATATTTGCGACTCATCAATAAAACTCCGATCTTGATTAGGGTCATAGTAAAATTTAACTCCCTCTAGGCTACCTGAAAACGCAGTTTTAGCATCTCTTAAATCCCCGTGATTAAGTCCAACATCAGAAGTTAATGGTCCAACACTAGGATCGTATACATTAAAATTGCTAACCACCGTATTAAGGTGACCACGCCCTTTAGGATTTTCTCTGGCACCAACAACTGTATATCCTTGATTGGCCAATGCCTGAGCCGTTGCTCCATCCACTTCGACAATTATACCAGCTTCAGCTGCAGCTTTAAGGTTTCGGGCAGCCTCATTTGCATTTGTATTATCGGATCCTCAACACGTGATATACCGTCTGATGGTAAATAATGATCAGGGTATTTGTATCCAGAGGATAGACCCAACAGATCATCCCAAATCACTGGATCCTAGCCACAATACTGATACCAGTTCAGCCCATCCTCAATAGGTCAACGGTCAGCCAGCGCATGGTCCGGGGGTTGTAATCCCGATAAGTAAAAGCATACAAACCGATATGGGGTCAAACAGTTGTCAACGGCAGACGAAAATTCCCCACTTGGGGGTGCGGACAAAATCCTGG
>NZ_JAAKDE010000066.1 GCF_013664685.1 Capillibacterium thermochitinicola | reverse complement strand
ATAATAGTTTCTTATTTCTTTCCATATCGAAAGGAATCATATTGCATATAGCATAATTCTTAAAATAAACAGACAAATATTCATCCTTCAGGATATTTATATATTTCATATTATCCTCATAAAGTTCATTTGATTTCAATACAGGAATGCTCCTATATTTTGTCAATAAGTGAAACACTACTCCATAGTCAGACCGATTATAATATCGCACTGTTCAGCATTGGGGTTAATTGTGATAACACCGGAGCGTTTATCTTTTTGAAAACTAATCATCTTCATTTCGCCGAGGTCCTGGGATGTAACAACCCAGCCTTTATCTTCAAGATTTTTTACGTAATAATCATAAATCTTCGCGGCAGAATCCTTAGAAGTCAGGATCGTCGTGGAGCCTGATAATTCACCGTCTTTACCTCCGATAAAACCGTCCACTTCCGCCTGGGGATAGACGGGTATATCTTTCGGAAAATTCTCGGGAAGGCCGGAACCGAAACTCAGACCCCCAAGCTTAAAGCGACCGCCTTTTTGGTCAACCTCAATCTTTTGTCCGGTGATCCCGCTGATAATTTTAGAAGTAAGACTGGTGGATAGGGTGGGGGACGACATCCTCCCGAAGCCAAACAATAGACAAACAATGCCAATAACCAACAAGGCCGAGAGAGCAATTCCGCCCTTTAGAACTATTTGTTTTTCCGGTTTAAACGGGAACGGTTCTACTACGGCAAGCTGTCGATAGACAAGAACCATGCCCATCATGCCAACAGGAACGGTCAGAATAACACCAACCCCAAAGAGGATAAAACCAATTCCGCCGATGATCATCATTACCAAACTATATAACCAAAGCTGCACCCAGTCCATGGCAAAACAGGCGACGCTACGTTTAAGCGCCTGCAGCGGTTCGCTTTTCTGTTCCACGATGAAACCGATCGTCAGGAAATAAAGAAGGAACAAAACCGGACTAACGACAAAGTTGGTTATCCGCCCAATTACCGGGATGACGCCAATTATGTAAAACACTACCCCGGCTCCCCAAAGCAAAAGTGTTGGCATTAAGGTAGAAAGAAACTGATCAAAGTGGGTAAAGATCTCATTTAAATCTCCTTTTTCTCCGCGGAGCAGTTTAACTCCAAGAAGTAAAAAGCCGCCGAGCACAGGACCAGCGAGAAGTCCGAGGGAAAGAAAGGTAATTAGTCCGGCAATTGCCGAAGCCAGCAACAACAGGCTAAAATTCTTCAGGTATAATCGATAACTTTGTTGAAGGTTTTTAACAATCATGTCCATTTGCTTTCCTCCTTAATATCGATTTCCACATTACGATCTATTGTTCTCCCCTCTGTTGGGTTTGACCGTCAAACAAACCGTTTTGACAGCATCGGCTGTGGGTTATCAGTTACTGTCAACTAATTGCTGAGCCAGGGTAGGGAGAAAAATTTGACTCATTATAGCGTACTGGGATCAAGTCCAAATTAGTGTGTAAATTCCTCAGTTATCAATAAGCTTATCTGATATACGCAATATTGCTTTGATCATTGATTTGTTTTTGCTCTTCTTGCCACTGAAGGTATTCACTCATATCC
>NZ_JAAKDE010000065.1 GCF_013664685.1 Capillibacterium thermochitinicola | reverse complement strand
GTCGGTAATCGGCAAACGTTATACGTCATACCAGACCAGGCCGGTCCATCCATGGACACGGCTTAACTAAAAAGCAAGTAAATAAAAATTTTAGTTAATTGAGGATGATTTGATGAAGAAGTTATTAATATTTTTTATAGTTCTTTTACTTTATAGTTATTGTTTTGCCGGTGGTTTTTTAAATGAACTGGAAGATAAAAATATAATGATAATTGAAAACCAATCTTTTTGGGTGACCTTAGAAAATTGGGGGAAAGTGCAGTTTCTTTCCTGCGAAGATGAAGATAATAAACTCATATTTTATATAGCAAATGAAAAAGGTTATATTATTTATAAATTCCCAGATTTTCTAGGGAATGATTGGTATTTGTATGAATTAAAGGCCGTTTCTTTTAAGGATGTAAATAAGGATGGGTTGAAAGATATAGTCATAATTGCGGATTATATGACCGGTATAGGAAATGAGGGGGCAATTCCATTCCCAGTATGTGGTATCTACTTTCAGAAGGGGGAAAAATTTATTGACCTTCCGGAACTGAACGAGGAAATTAACGGTGTCGGGCAAAACACAGACATCTCAACAGTAATGAAATTTACGAATTCAAAATTAAAACAGATTGATGAGATGTTAAAAAAATATTGATTATGATGACCTATTTGAAAGTCGCCAGCTAACCATCCATGGTTCAGCTGGCATGAATGTTGAAAGGGTAGAATGTCTGGTACGACGTATAACAACAGGGTTCCCGGCTTCGTTCCCTTCGGTCACTCCGGCCCATATTGCCGGGCCTAAGCCAAGTCTGGACGGCACCTCCTTCACCAAGTGCAAGCACTAGGGTTCAGTTGGTGCCTCTAAGGCCCGGCAACATCGGGAACCCGAAACGTTAGGCGTCATATGGTCCTTAGGACGCGGCCATCGTGGCCGCTAATAATCTTAAATTAAGGTGAAAGATATGAATATAAAAAGGATAATCCAGAGTACTGAATATCCTGAATATATTAAGGAGTATATTTTAAAAACTTACGAAGAAAATCCCGATTTATTTTTAATGGAATTAAGAAAAGCTGAAAACAGTTCAAAAAGACCTGGTATGGGTAATAAAAAGTATAATTTGTGGATTGCTGCTAATAATGCCTACATAAAAAAAGAAGCAAAATTTAAGCCAGGATTATTTGAATGTTATTATTGCCGTATGGATTTATCTACTATTCCTGCAGAAAATGTTAGATTTGAACATTTTATTCCAAAGATGCATGTTACCGCAAATATAGTCCAAGCCTGTAAATGGTGTGATAAGTTTAAAAGGGATCGTACGCCAGAAGATTTTGAAAGCATTATTATTGATGAAGAAAATGTTAAAAAAGATAAATATGCGAAGACCAATGTAGAAAGAAAGAAACTAATAGAGTTTGCTCCTTTGGTAGCTTGTCATAGTATGGGTAATAGCAACCCTATATGGATAGATAAAATGATAGAAATAGCAAGTAGAAATTATGGAGTAGATTTAAGTAATGTTCACCCAAGACAAGTTCGATGGAGATATTATGAGCTGTTTAGGAAAAAATGGTATCAAAAATAGTTATTTAGGGCTTACTGAAAAACG
>NZ_JAAKDE010000064.1 GCF_013664685.1 Capillibacterium thermochitinicola | reverse complement strand
CACTAATCTGGACTTGATCCGATTAACGTCCCAAGACCCCCGATATTGACGCCCAGAATCAGGGGTTTCGCTGCTTTACTGAAAGGCGCCAAAAGGACAGCCGCCGGAACGTTGCTAATAACTTGGCTGGTTAAGAGGGAAACCCACAGTTCTTTTCCGGCCATCACTCCGGCCAAAAACTCCTTAACCCTGGGCAGATGGCTGATATTGCCGACAAAAATAAAGAAAAAGAGGAAAGTCAGAAGCAGCGCATAATCCACTTTCTTGAGAATTGGCCGTTCAAAGAGAAGGACACAGATAAGAACGATCAACAAGGTGAGCCGGTAGTCAATCCACCGGTTAACCGAGCCCAGACAGAGCAGAAATAAAGTACTATACAACAGAAGGGAAAAAGGCCGCCGCCCATCAGCCGTCTGCGGCGCGGCCAAGGAAACTGCCGGTTGGTTATTCCCAGCCAAAGCATTATTCAGGGGTTCTTTTTTTAGGAAGAGGAGCACAAACCACAGCAAAACAAAGGAAATTACCGTGGCCGGGAAAGTAATCGCAAGAAAATCCGTCAATGCCAGTTGGTAATGGGAATAAAGGAAAAGGTTTTGGGGATTCCCGACCGGAGTGAGCATACTCCCAAGATTAGCGGCGATCGTCTGGAGAACAACCACCGGGATGAGCAATTCGGTTCGCCGGGCCATCGAAAGCAGCATAATCGCCAGGGGGACAAAAGTAATCAACGCAACGTCATTGGTGATCCACATCGCGGTGAAAAAACAAAGGAAAACAAGGACGGAAGCTAAAGCCCGCGTATTGGTGATCCGCTTCAGGATTTTTTGCGCGATCAAAAAGAAAACTCCGGAATGCTGAAAACCGGCCACGACGGTCATCAGGCAAAACAACAGCGCAATAACACCAAAATCGATATATTCCAGATAAGCCAGGGAAGGTGGTACCCAAAGCATCGAAAGGACGGCTGCTGTTCCGGCTAAAAATAAGATCGTCTCGTTCTTAACCAGGAAAATAATTTTCTGCGACACTTTTTTCATCTGTCCTTGCCACCTTTTTTATGATTGTTAGCCTTAATTTATCGCCCCGCTTAGCGTTTTGCCCGGTAGTCCATGCCCATATATTTATCGCCGCTTCGCAACTCTTCAAGCATCTGCGCAATACGTTTTTCTCTTGTCTCCGGTTTCTTCGCCTGTAAGATCCAGCCCAAATAATCATTTTGCTGGTACGGAGGCCTCTTTCGGTAGGCCTCCATCAAATTTTCCCCGACCAGCCGCTCCTCCACATCTTTCGGCATTGGATTGATTTTCCGTTTCAACCGGGAAGTGTCCATCTGCCCTTGCAATCCTCCCTTTTTTTGCCGATGGCATCAACCCCACTCAACCATCAAGGGTTTGCCAGAACCGTGAACTTGTCATTTATTAGCTAATTTTATCAAACAACAACATTAATTTTCAATAAATGATCCTTTTAAGGCACGACAAGATCAAGCTTTGGCCACCGGATGCCTGAGTACCGTTTTCATGGTTTCGGGCCTTGCTTTGCGCGGATCGGAAAGGTAAATCTCGTGATGCTTGCCACCGTCGGTCAACCGGTCCCTTAATCCGTGCTCTAAGAGAAAGGCCTCCACTTTTTTCATCGTCTCCGGCTCGGTGGCATAAGGCCCGATGTGCATAATCTGCACACACAAGCCTTCGTCAAAAGTGGCAAAGCGAGCCTTTTCAGGCGCCAACTCCGGCTTCTTCCTTCTCAATTCCTCGGTTGCCCATTGGACCAGCTCTTCATTGACAAATTCCGGCTGGCGGATCATCAAGGTCCACTTCCAGTTATCCCTTTGTTCAAAGGAAAAACTGCCTTCCTCAATCCACCATAACCCCTCGAGGGGCGGAACCACATATTCAAAATACCCCTCCGGCTGCCGCCCTTTTTTCTTGCTCATCTTGATGGTATAGGAGAGTCCGTACAACAACTCGGTTGCCTGCTGGAAGGCGGGGTTGTTGTTGGGGTCGCCGCTGCCGTCCACCATCAGAAAGTTCATGGGCGGTACCTCAATTAAAGCCGGCTGCTGCTTCGGCATATATAAATCCTTGTATTCCTTTTTATAATCGAATACTTTTTCACTCACTTGAAAACCTCCTCCTGTTTAATTTAAAAGCAACCGGTATCGAAGTTACGTTAGAATTTCATGCTTTTACGCTAATGATACCACAGTAAACCTGACAACTGTAGATCTAGTTTTTACGCTGGGTAAGAGCAAAAATATAAAAAGATTAAGACTAAGATAAAAGGTCTACATACGCCAAGCGCCAGCCTGCAGATGCGGCTGGCGCCCCTGTTTAGAATAATATTGACACCCCAAGAGTAATACTGGCAAGAGTTTCTTCTAGCTCAAATTCTATTGGTATTTCTGCACCAAATGGATCTATTTCTGCTTCCATCTCTAATTTTGTTATGTTTTTCTTATATCCTCCAACCAATGCGATGTTTTCGGTTATTAAATATTTCGCTTTAAAGGTTAGAGCAGATATTCTAGTTACAGAAGTTTTAATGGCAATTTTCTGTTCTTGTAAAACCTCTTGAATTACTTCATCCATCTCTCTGCCGTTCAGTTCATAAGCAATGGAGAATAACGCTAATCTATACGAACCTTCAATACTGAATCTGTCGTTGAAAGGTAGTTTTGCTTCCACACCAGGAAAGATTCCAGATATTTCCTTTTTGTCATTAGTTAATGAGTTCTTCACATTGATTGCGTCTGCCGAAATAAATGGGATAAGCGAAAATTCTTTTATATTAAATCTATAACCTATATATTAAATCTATAACTTACTATAAAAGAGGTTGTTTGCAAATCTTGTGTTACGAAAAAGTCTTTACTTTTTTTAATTTCACCAGTCCCTACTTCAGCCCCTAATAATATCCGGTCCAATAAATATAGTCTTCCTCCAAACATATGTAAAGAGTAATCTGTTTCAGCCTTTTCAACTTCCGAATCTTTTAGACAATATTCTCCACTGTAAAACCCATCATAATAAACCTCCAATGCGGCCAATGCATTAGTTGCATATAAAAAAAGAAAACCCAAACACAGAACAACTACGACTAAGATCTTTTTCACGTTCACCTCTTATTTTTTCATGATAATATACGATTAATAATATTATATCATAATTAATAATTTGTCCACAATTCATAATTAACCTTTTAAATAACACAGTTAGTACCTCCATTATTGGATAATGCAGGCACCAACTGAAAAACAATAGGCTGTTGTTCTATTGTCCTAAGATTAATCCCTATTCCCCTTCGCCCGCTTATTTTTGTACATATTATTATCCGCCATATTAATCGTCTCCCAGGCATTCTCCCCGGCTTCAAAATTGGAACATCCCACCGCCACACTTGGAAAATCGGGATCCTCACCTTGCCTGTTCTTGATTAATGAAACCAATTTGTCGGCATAGTCCATACTGTCACCGGGTTTCCTTGAAAGAATTACACTGAACTCATCTCCACCAAAACGATAGATCTTTGCATTAAAGGAAAATACCGTTTCTAAAATCTTTCCGATTTCCTTCAGATAGTAATCACCAGAGGTATGCCCTTTGGTGTCATTAATGCCCTTAAAATCATTGACGTCAATCATATAAATGACCATGTTTTGCTTGGAAGATAGCTTTAAATGCTCTATTTCCCTGTTAAAAGCCGTCCTGTTGAGTAGTCCCGTTAACCCATCGAGCAAACTGCTCATTTCACAGGAAAGGGCGTAATACAAAACCAGGTAGAATGCGGTGGTGATCCAAGTCGTGTGATATTGGGGGAAAACAACCTGAATTATGATTCCAATGAACAAGAAGATGCCACTGTCGATAATCCTTTTATGAAAATACGCCGGATAGTTGCGGAAAGCCAATAGTTTCTTGCCCAGCGAAAAAACGACCGAATAAAGAAAGGCAATTAAATAAATAAAAAAAAAAAGCTCCCCCGGTGATAAGAACAGTCCTCTCCCACCAAGAAAATCCAGCCGTGATAAGGTGAGGCCAAGGACATCACTAAGTTGATTAGCGGTGGCACGTAATATAAAACTTTTCTTTGCGAATTGCTAATATTCGACTCGACAAGAAAGACAAAGGGTGTCAACGAAAACCCAAGCGTATTGAAGAAAAGGCAGAGCGGCCGGTTCTCCGGAATGGTGTTATCCGTCAACAAGCACCCCAGTTCCGCTCCGGTTATGATCATGGTTAGTAAGACACAATAGATGAAATATCTCTTTTTTCTTTTTTCGAGGATAATATCGGAAGATATCCATCGCAATAATATGGCTGAAATAGCAATGGTTACTAGATTAATGATCATCTGTTCCGTCCCTTATCTTATTTCTTATGTACGTAGTATAGGATATTGGCTGGCTCAATTCCCCGGGTCCCGCAGATAGAAGGCTTATTCCGTAGATCTCACCCCCGCTTTTAATAACATCATTTTAGCACATCACATTAAGTCCGTCACCATATTCCTCTATCTTTCTTCTCCAAAAACAAGTACACCTGGAATTAATAGAAAATTTTTCTTACTTGATGTCCAGATCGATTAAATGAAATAAAAATACGGTTAAAACTTCAAGACCAGTCAAAACCGATGTTGTACTAAAACGTCATTCCGGACTATGGAGCAAGATAATCCTTAAAATTAAACAGCCGCCACTGTTTTTCGCAGTTTGGCGGCTGTCTTAGTTTTTAGTTTTTAGTTATCTTTTGATCAACAAAACCGACAAGTCATTGACGTTGGTACCGGTAGGCCCCGTAAAGATCAGGCCATCCACGGCTTGAAGGGCATGGTAAGCGTCGTTGTTCTCCAGAACCTCGAAAATACTAATCCCTTTTTCCGCGAGTCTCTGTTTGGTGGTGTTGTCCACGTAGCCGCCGGCGGCATCCGTTGGCCCGTCGGTTCCATCCGAACCAACGGAAAAGACCGCCACGTTCTCGAGGGAAGCGATCCCTTCGGCCGCCGCCAGGGCCAATTCTTGATTCCTGCCGCCTTTGCCTTTTCCCTTCAGCTGGACAACGGTTTCACCGCCGGCGATAAAAGCCAGTGACTGCTCGGTATCTTGATGGTACTGGGCAATCGCCGCCAAAAAACTGCCGGCTTCCCGGGCCTGACAGCTGAGACTGGCGGTCAGGATCATTGGTTTATAGCCCAGTTCCCGGCAGGTTTTCTCCGCGGCAACGCAAAGTTGGCGCACGCTCCCCGTAATCTTGGTGGTCACATTGTTCAGGGTAGCCGGAGGTTCGATCCGTAACAGCTGTTCTACTTCTTGCGGGATAACCAACCCATACTTTTGAACAATCGCCAAAGCCTCCCGGCTGGTGGAACGGTCGGGATAGGCTGGTCCGGAGGCGATCATGTCCAGGGGGTCGCCGATGATATCCGAAAGGACCACGGAGAAAACCCGGGCCGGCTCGCACAACTTGGCAAATTTTCCGCCTTTTACTGCCGACAACCGTTTCCGGATCGTGTTAATCTCTGTAATACTGGCTCCGCAGGCCAGGAGCTGTCCGGTTATATTTTGGAGGACCACTTCCGAGACCAGGGGTTTTTCAAACAAAGCCGAACCGCCGCCGGAGATCAGAAACAGGACCGTATCTTCGGCGGTCAAGTTCTGGACTAGCTTAATCGCCTCTTCCGTCGCGGCAAAGGAGTTGGCATCGGGAATCGGATGACCGGCTTCAAAGATGCGGATGTTGGGTAACTCCCCTTGGGCGTGACCGTACTTGGTAATCACCACGCCGTCACTGATTTGGCCGGCCAGGACCTCGCAAGCCGCCTTCGCCATCGACCAGGCCGCCTTCCCGATCGCCACCAGCACCAGTTTCCCTCCGGAGAAATCCTCTCCAGACAGGGCTTTTTTCACTGCCGTATCCGGCAGGGCGGCGGTGATCGCCGCCTCAATAATCTTCTGCGCATCTGCTCGTAAACTCAAAAGAAAGGTCCCTCCTTATTGGAATAGGCAGCGCCAAAGCATCGGCCGATGCTTTGGCGCTACCGGAACAGATTGCCCTCCTGGTTTTCCTTTTTATCGTTGCGAGAGCGTCGGCAGCAGCCAACATGGGCAACTACCTAGTGAAGGAAGTAATTAACACAAATATAATAACACACCCCCCATTTCCCTTCAAGAGCAGCATAAATGGTGATAGTGTCAAGACACTG
>NZ_JAAKDE010000063.1 GCF_013664685.1 Capillibacterium thermochitinicola | reverse complement strand
ACAGGATTTATTCAAAGAAGGACTTCATTTTCTTCTTTGGGGCTGCTGGGCATCGTCTAACAGCTCGTTTACCGCTTCGGGGCGCGGAGAGTGGATCATGATGACAAATCAAAGAAGTCAAATCATGAAGTTTACGCGCCCACAGCCATGGACCTAAGCGCAGTCGCGCCCGGCTTGCCCGGGCCTAAGTGACGTCGCACTAAGGCCCGGTCTGCGCCTTAAGGTCCATGGCCGTCGGTAATCGGCAGACGTTAGGCGACATCTATCTGTAGTTAAATAATTGGGGTGATAGCTTGGAAACAAAAATTATTAGATATGTATTAGAAGGCCAGGCTTTTGAGAATGGATTGTCAATTTACGAACTTAATATTGGTTTACAAGAATTTCAGCATTTGATTGAAAGTTCATATCTCGCTTTATCGGGACAGCAAAGGATGACAAAAAATGATAGGGCAAAACTCAGGATAATTTCAAGAGAAATAAAACAAGGTTCTTTTATAGGTGAATTTGAGTTACAGGTAATTGAAACCTCAAAACAGATTGTACTTCCTTTTCTAATGGCATTGACTCCTGGCGAAATATGGGAGTTAACCAAAGAAACTTTTGAATTTCTTAAGCTGGTATTCTCTCTTAAAAAGCAAAAAAAGCCAGTTGAAATCAATGTTGGAGAGAATAATACTGATGTTACTGTTAATGCTATAGAAAATCAAAATGTAACTAATCAATATACTTTCAATGGTCCAGTATACATTTGTGGCGAGCAATCATTACCTTATTATAAAAACTTGACAAAATTAATTGAAAATGGAGATGTAGAAAAAATTGTTGTTGAAAGCGATAATGAAATAGCAGTGAATTTGGGTGTCGATGATAAAGAACTGTTTGTTTTGCCGGAAAGTAAAGAGGAATTACCAATAACATTAAAAGCGGAAATATATAGGTTTGATAAATATAAGAATGTAGGGAAATTGAGAGTATATCCTCTTCAAAGAATACCAGAAGGGGACTATACTTTTTCCGTGGATGACAAACAAGAAATTGAGAAATTTATATATTGTATGATTCAAAATGTTATTAAAGTTAAGGTTATTGCAGAATATACGGAAGATCCTTTTGTGGGAAGAAAAATATCTAATCTTAAGTTATTAGATATAGCATAATTTGGACGTCGCCTAACAGCACGATTACCGCTGACGGGGCGCGGATAGCGAAACATGAAGCAAAATCAATGAAGTTGAATCATGAAGTAGACGCGCCCACAGCCATGGACCTAAGCGCGGTCGCGCCCGGCTTGTCCGGGCCTAAGTGTCGTCGTACTAAGGCCCGGCCGGCGCCTTAAGGTCCATGGCCGTCGGTAATCGGCAGACGTTATACGACATATCTTTATGGAGAGGATTCTAGATGAAAAAAATTATGTTTGATACTAACGTATTTGATAAATTACCCAAGATTATCGAAAAAATAAAAAAGTCGGCGGAAGTACAATATGAATATTACATTACAACCATACAAATTGAAGAACTGTGCGAAATTCCTGATACAAAAAAAGATATTAGAGTTAAGAACATATTAATGCTAGCTGAGCTTAGAGCAAAACTTGTGCCGATTTCTCTGTTAATTCTTAATGGTAGGGCAAGATTAGGATATGTAAGGCTAGGCTCTGGGGAGGTTTATAGAAAGATAGTAAAAAGTAACGGAAGTAATACTGATGATGCAGTGATTGCAGATACGGCTGTTTCTGAAGGTTGTACATTAATAACTGAAGATAAAGATCTTTATACCCGAATGAAAAATAATGGTTATGATGTTATGTATTTAGATGATTTTATAAATACTATCGATTAGTCTGATTGCATTTTTCTGTTTTGATACGTCGTATATAACAGCACGATTACCGCTGACGGGGCGCGGAGAGTGGATCATGATGACAAATCAAAGAAGTTAAATCATGAAGAGTACGCGCCCACAGCCATGGACCAAAGCGCGGTCGCGCCCGGCTTGCCCGGGCCTAAGTGGCGTCGCACTAAGGCCCGGCCGACGCCTTAATGTCCATGGCCGTCGGTAATCGGCAAACGTTATGTGACATTTAACGGAAAGGAAGAATAGTATGCAAATCAAGTATGTGCACAAAATGATCAAGTCCAGATTAGTGTGTAAATTCCTCAGTTATCAATAAGCTTATCTGATATACGCAATATTGCTTTGATC
>NZ_JAAKDE010000062.1 GCF_013664685.1 Capillibacterium thermochitinicola | reverse complement strand
CTTATTAGTTGCTATCTAATTGAATACGCTGAAGATTGGGAGACTTCCAAATGCTATATCAGGAAAGAGATTCTTCAGCATATCTTAGCCAGGCGTAATGCAGCTTAGTCCTGTGGGATCCCGATGGAAAATTGCGAACTATACTTGACACAATCCACCTTCCCTTAACATAATTAATATATAAAATATTTCCATTGTCATAAGCTAAGCTATCAAAACCTAATTTACGTAATTCGAGTAATGTCCGTCTTTAGCCAAAAAATAACCGCTCAAATCAAATGAACGGATAAAAAGTTTGGGCATATATCATATTTTTTCATATGTTCCACTATTATCGGGATTAACACCCATTGTCTTCCGCGCATAAGCAATCGCCTGCTGCCGCGTTTGGAAATGGAGTTTCTTTAAGATATTGGCCATTTCGTATTTTACAGTCCGTTCAGAAATAAAAAGTTCCGCACCTATCTCTTTATAAGTTTTTCCTGCCGCTACTAGGGTTAAAACTTCATTCTGCCGCGGCGTCAAATCAGTATCAGCTTTTGGCGTGCGTTCTTCAATACCAACAGCAGCTTCCTTTTTCTGCCGGTTAAATTCCCGCAAAACTTGATGGGCAATTTCGGGTGTGATCACGGTACCACCAGCGGCCAACCCCATTAATTGTTCTGATAATTCCTCTCCTCGCAGACTCTTCAAAAGATACCCGGAGGCTCCATTTTTAATTGCCCGGAACAAATCCGCTTCATGGTCGGAGATGGTAAGCATCACGATTTTGACCACTGGCATCTCAGCTTTGATTAAACGGGTGGCCGTCAGGCCGCTACACCGGGGCATATTTATATCCATGAGAATCAAGTCCGGCTTAAGAAGACGCGCTTTTTCCAATGCTTCCAAACCATCCCGTGCCTGGCCAACCACATCGAACCCTTGCATAGTAAGCAATTTTTGCAGACCTTCCATAAAGAGGACATGATCGTCCACAAGCAGAATCCGAATTTTTGCCTTCCTCTTCTGTGCTTCGGTTTCCTCTGCCGGACCATATGGATTTATCTCCCGCTTCGCTTCATGGTATAGCGGGATGGTAATTGTCACGGTAGTGCCTTCTCCAAGTATGGAGTCGTAATGTACATACCCGCCCACTTGCTCCGCCCGTTCGCGCATTACAGTCAAGCCAAAAGAACTATGACCAGGTGATATTTCTTGTAGGTCAAACCCGACCCCATGATCAATAATTTGTACCTTAATCTCCTTTTCATCTTTTTGAAAAGCAATGATTACTTTATCAGTTTTGGCGTGTTTACGCACATTGGTCAATGCTTCTTGGATAATCCGGTAAAGTTGGACCCCCACCGCTAAATCTAAGTCATCTTCACTAATAACTTCCAGATTACGCCTTTCTACCTTAATTTGATAATTATTTTCAAAGCGGGATAGATACTCGTTTAACGCATTGCTAAATCCTTTTTTAAAGATCAACGTGGTCCTGGCTTCGTAAATAAACTCTCTAATTTCCAGACTGGCCTCTGAAATAACCTGGAACATCCGGTTCAAACGCTCGTCAAGTTCCGTCCATCGGCCATTTTTCAACATATTCCTAAGGTATTGGATCTCCAGATTGGCATAACTTAAGACTTGTCCGACACTGTCATGGAGCTCCCGCGCCAGCCGCTCTCTTTCCAGCAAAACCAGGAGGGCTTGTTGTTGTTGGGCTATTTTCGCCTCTGCCTCTTTATAGGTGGTGACATCCCGAATGACAAGTAAGCTCCCTACCTTTTTGTCACCTTCGTTCAAGCCGGAAAAATAAGCCTCATAGATACGGCCTCCCCTGGTAAATTCCCGGTGTAGATTAGTTGTCTCTTCGGGTAGTTCCGGCCAATCAGGCCATACTTCCGTCAACGGGCGTCCCGCTGCAACACTGGTTTTTGATCCCAAAAAAGCTTCCGCCGCTGGATTCATATCCATTACACGGTTACGGTTGTCCAGGATCACAACAGAGTCGGTCATCTTCTCCAAGACAACATCCCGCGGAACCGGTACCAATTCCTGCGTTCGAAAACGAGAGAGCAAACTGGTTAAAACAACAACAATACTAATCGTCACCGGAGTCATATCTACAGGTAATTTATCGTAATAAATAAAACTCAGAATAATTCCGATCAAAATCGTTCCGGCCGCACCGGCTATTGTAAAAGCTTGATCCCGGTGTAAGATATAATGTTTGACCGCAGCACTGGTCTGGACTGCCATTACGGCCAGCAATATTATACCACAGTAAACAGTAATCACCCAAAACCATGGTCCCGGATGATATTGGAGAACCAGATTACCATTTGCCGGAGCCATCCACATCCGACGATACATCAAACCATGCCTTGAATTGATCAGATTGATTAAATCTGTAAGTACTGAAGGTAGAAAAAGGAGAGCGATCCGGCGCTTATCAAGCCAACTTTTCGCCCCGGTGACTGATAAAGCCCATAACAACCACACAATTGGCGCTTTCAAACCCACAAAATCGTTGGCGATAATATAGCTTAATGCTGCCGCCCGCAGATCGGTAACGGAAACCTGGACCGCAAACCCAAGAGACCAGAAGACCACCATACTACTGGTTAACATCCAAAACCGGTCAGCAGATTTTTTGTACCTCATATAAGCCATTGCTGTTGTTAAAACTCCAGTGCTGGCCAGATAAACCCATATGTACGGATTATACTGTAACTGCATGCTATCTACCTTTTCTTGCTATTTTTAACTTTTATACGTTGCAACATTAAGCTTATATTTTTATTACTCATCTTACAACATGCAACGTTGTTTTTATTATAAAAATAAGATCTTTACATTTACAAGAATATTAGCTTATTACCCATTAGTCAACACCCTTACGAAATTATTTATAACTTATTTATAACTATTGTCGATATTGCAATTACATATCACTATAATTGTTATTTTTCTTTATACTATTAAATAATGACCAACTTTTTTCGGCTCTGGTATATAATATATAAGACTATTTCATAATATAAAGCTTTAAAAAGCAGATACAAAAACCCGGACCTTTTTATTTTGCTCCGGGTTTTAAAAGCAAACCAATATTTACTCGAACAAAATAAAAACCAGGATTTTATTAATCCTGGTTTTAAAAATATTTCCTGGCAACGACCTACTCTCCCAGCCGG
>NZ_JAAKDE010000061.1 GCF_013664685.1 Capillibacterium thermochitinicola | reverse complement strand
TTTTGGTTTGTCCAACTTCTATTCTAACTGAGGAATTTGTTAATGGCTCTCCTATTTTTTCAGAAAACCATTTTTACACCATTATATGGACTCAACTGTTAATCGCTTCTCTGGCGAGCGTGATATCGTACAAACTCTACAGCCGGGTGGAAGGCGCGCGCCCGGGCAAATATTTAGCCGTCTTTACCCTGTTAAATCTGTTCTTTTTAGCCGTTATGGTCTGTACCATCCTTTTCGTTTGAGCGGGTCGGGGTGCAATTGCGTTCTAAAAACTTAATCGCGTCATCCTCATCCAGCGGTTTACTGATCAAATAGCCCTGGATCCGGTCGCAGTCGTGTTCTTTTAAATACTCCAGTTGGAGATCGTGTTCTACACCCTCGGCAATTGTACAATGCCCCAGTTTATGTGAGATTGAGATAATATCGCTGGTAATTGCATTATGCGGATCAACCCCCAACAGCTTATCGATGAAATATTTATCGATCTTCATGCAATCGACTTTTAGCTCTTTTTCTCTGGCCAGTGAGGAATAACCCGTGCCAAAGTCATCAATGGCGATTTGGATTCCCGCTTTCCTCAGATGGGCAATAACATTATTGATGGAGTCATAATCGGAAGCAAAGACCGATTCGGTGAGCTCAATGGCGACGTTCTCCGGGTTGACCTCCATCTCTTTTATTAACGTAAACAGTCTGTTTGCGAAGGTGGGGTTCAAAAGCTGGATTATGGAAATGTTGATTGATACGCCAATTTCATCATAACCAAGCTCCTTGAGTTTGTTTAAAAAACAAAAGGCTTTAACGATTACCTTTTCCCCCAGGGGCAGAATGAACTTTGTTTTCTCTGCGATCGGAATGAATTCAACTGGGGACACCAGGCCGAGTTTGGCGGTCTTTAAGCGGGCCAGCGCTTCGAAGCCACAGATTCTTCCGGTTTTTAGACTCAAAATCGGTTGGTACTGCAAAAACAAATGATTATCGGTTTTACGATCCGCGGCGATCGCGCTAAGCGCTTCCACAATATCCCTTTCGCGGTTAACGGAAGCTTCCAGCTCTTCGTCGTAAAAACAGATCGCAAAGTCTTTCCCGAACAAGCTGACCGACTTTTCGGAGGCAATCAGGAGCTTGCTCAGGAGTAAATCAATGTTGGTTTCGTCTTGATCCGGCTCAATTTCGAGAATTCCGATCCCGCCGCCAATTCTTTCGGTTACAAAAAGGGATTCTAAAGTTTCGGCGATGACATTGCTGAAGTCCAGAAGTTCGTTTTGGTCTTGGTAGTCAAAAAGATAGAAGATAAAGCGACTCTCACGTGCGTGGAACAGGAGGCGGTTTTCGGTGCAATACTGACGCAGAGCCTCCGCAGCTTTTTTGATCAGATTCTGACTATACTGGAACCCATAATTGGCGATAATCAGTTGAACCATGCTCAAGTTGATCTCGATAAGGGCTTTTTTTATACCTTTCTTTAGCTTGATATCCCTTTCCAGTAACGATACCAGATAATCGCGGTTATGTAACCCGGTCCATCGATCATGCTCATTGTGGTATTTCAGGGTGTTTTCAATTGCTTTCCGGTCGGAGATATCAAGCACGATTCCTTCCAGCGCTTCCACTTCACCCTGTTCGTTGTAGATCCCTTGGCCCAGTTCCAAAACCCATTTCCGCTCGCCGGTAGCGGTGATAATCTCGTATTCATATTTAAACGGCTGCTTAGCGGGTAAAATTCGTTTCCATTCATTCCATAAAGCTTCGCGGTATTCGGGGGAGATGAGGTCATTATAAGACAAATCTCTGTTATAGAGCAGGCTCTCCGGGGGATAACCGGTGAGGTTAAAACAGCCCTGGGATACATACTGCATTGTCCAGTCAGGATCATAATTGCAACGGTAGGCGAGTCCCGGGAGGTGGGAAAGGAAAACAGCTTTACTTCGCTCGCTCTCATGCAATGCTTTTTCAATCGTTTTCCGTTCTTTCACCAACCCCTGCTCGGCGCGGAAAAGCGCCACGTGCAGATCGATCCTGGCTTTTAAGGAGGCCATGTGGATTGGTTTCCGGATAAAGTCTACGGCGCCAAGCTTCAAGCCCTTGCTTTCGTTTTCCCAGTTGGCAACATCGGTTAGGATTATGGTGCGCGGCTTCCTGAAGCGCCCCTCTTTTGGCAGGGCTTTCAGAACCTGAAACCCGTTCATTTTGGGCACATCAAGATCAAGAATGAGCAAGTTAATCCCCTCATCCTCTTTAAGCACACGCATAGCTTCCAGACCGTCAACGGCCGTCAAGACACAATATTCGCTTAACGCCCTCTTGATGATGAATCTGTCCATTACCGAGTCGTCGACAACTAAAATCTTTAACATGGTGAAACCTCGCTCTTGTTAATGACTTCTTTTCTTACATAAAATATCGGCAAATTTTTATCCAATTTTACTTCACCTTGCCGGAGGACTTTTTTAACCTCCGGACGGGTTTGGCCGGGAGTGTCCTGCAAAAGTTCAGCAATTACGGGCTAAAAGTGGCACTTGTCATGGCGGATCAGCAAAGAGTGAAGGGCAAGTTCAGGGAATTCATCACCGAAGCCAACCGGGGAAACAGTTTTAAGGTATTCAGCAGTAAAGAGGAAGCGGAAAACTGGATTTTAAACCGCTGAGCGAAAACGAGGGATTCGTAGCTGCCGGAGGGCCAGTTTCTTCCTTGCCCTCCGGCGTTTGTTTTAATTGATTTTATTTAGATTTTACTTAAGATTGTCTTTGCCTTTAACTTAGGTACGGTAAGTTTGGACTGACCAAAAAATTAAAGAAAAGGAGTTAAAGGCATGAAAATGGGAAAAGGGATTGTGCTGGCGGGGATTCTGCTTACTCTTTTCCTCAACGGCTGCACCGGTGGGGGAAAAAATGACAAAATTGTTGTGGTCTCCCGGGAGGACGGTTCCGGGACCAGAGGCGCCTTTATTGAACTTTTTGGCCTTGAGGAAAAGGACGCTTCCGGCCATAAGGCAGACCGGACCACCGACGAAGCGATTGTCGTTAACAGTACGTCGGCGGTCATGACAACGGTGGCGGGGAACAGAAATGCCATTGGCTATATCTCCCTGGGTGCGCTGGATGACACCGTCAAGGCTTTGCAAGTGGATGGGGTAGAAGCAAGCGTGGAGAATATTAAAAATAAATCTTACAAAGTCTTCAGGCCGTTCAATATCGCCACTAAAGCCGAGACCAGCGCATTGACCCGGGATTTTATCGACTTTATCCTGAGCAGCGACGGGCAAAAGATAATTGAAGACCTTGGTTATCTTGCCGCCGGATCAGGAGAGCCCTACCGCGGCACCCGACCGGCAGGGAAAATAGGGGTGGCGGGCTCTTCCTCGGTCACACCGGTGATGGAAAAGTTGAAAGAAGCTTACTTGCAATTGAACAGCAAGGCCGAAATAGAAATTCAGCTCAGTGATTCCACCACCGGTCTAAACTCGGCCATCGAAGGAACTTGCGAGATTGCGATGGCCTCCCGCGAACTGAAGGAAAACGAACGAAAAAGACTGCAGGCGACCGTGATCGCCCTCGACGGGCTGGCGGTGATTGTGCATAAGGAAAATCCCGTGGCTAATCTGACCAGCGAGCAAATTAGAGAGATTTTCAAAGGGGAAATCACCTCTTGGGCGCAGATTACCGAGTAGCGCGCACGCTGGCTACCGGGCCCGGCCGTTGCCGTACGGGTTAAACCATAAGCGGGCGGATCCAGCTGATAAGGAGTGGAAATTGATGGGGAAATACCAGGAAAGGATCATGCAAGGAATCTTCCTTATGGCCGCCGGTACCTCTATCCTGGCGGTGCTCCTCATTTGTTTGTTCTTGTTGCGCAACGGCATTCCGGCGATGGTTAAAATCGGGGTCTTCGATTTTTTACTGGGGAGAGGCTGGAAGCCAAATAATGTGCCGCCGGCCTACGGGATCCTTCCGATGATCCTGGGCAGCATCTCTGTGACCGCCGGCGCGGCCGGGATCGGGGTTCCCGTCGGGATCCTGACCGCCATCTTCATGGCCCGGTACTGTCCAGCCAAATTGTACCGTTTTTTCAAGCCGGCCATCAACCTGCTGGCCGGAATCCCTTCCGTCGTGTACGGCTTTTTCGGCCTGGTTGTGCTCGTGCCCCTGATCCGTGATACTTTTGGGGGGACCGGCCACAGCATCTTGACGGCTTCGCTTCTGTTGGGCCTGATGATCTTGCCGACGGTTACCAGTGTCAGCGAAGCGGCGCTCCGGGCGGTGCCGCAAAGCTATTACGAAGGCGGTTTGGCCCTGGGGGCGAGCCGGGAAAGGAGTATCTTCTTTATTGAACTGCCGGCCGCCAAATCCGGGATCATGACGGCGGTCGTCCTCGGCGTCGGCCGGGCGATCGGCGAGACCATGGCCGTCGTCATGGTGGCCGGGAATCAGGCCAGAATGCCGGCCGGACTGCTGAAAGGCGTCCGGACGCTGACGGCCAACATTGTGCTGGAAATGGGTTATGCGGCGGACCTGCACCGGGAGGCCTTGATTGCCACCGCGGTGGTGCTTTTTGCCTTCATTCTTTTGCTCAATTTAGGATTATCCTTTCTGAAAAGGAGGGCGGGTTGATGGAAGCGAGCTATAAAAGGTCATTACGGTGCAAGCTCAACGCCTACCAGCGTAGCCCTCTGTCCCTTCTTTTGTTTCTCCTGGTGATGGCTGCCGCTCTGCTCACGCTCGGAAGTCTCCTCTTTTTAACCGGATATATCATGATCAAGGGGATCCCCCACCTCAAACCCGGGCTTTTTGCGTGGAAATATAATACTGTGAACATGTCGCTAATGCCCGCGCTGATCAATACGGTGCTGATGACCTTGATCGCGCTGCTTCTGGCCGCGCCGGTTGGCATCTTTGCCGCCATTTACCTGGTGGAATATGCGCAGAAAAGAAATGGGTTTGTTGGGATGGTCCGGATTACCGCCGAGACCTTGGCCGGGATCCCTTCAATTGTTTACGGCCTCTTTGGTCTGCTGTTTTTTGTCACCGCCCTCGGTTGGGGAATGTCGCTGCTGGCCGGCGCCTTCACGTTGGCCATGATGATTTTGCCGCTGATCATGCGGACGGCGGAGGAAGCCCTGAAGGCAGTCCCCGCGGCCTACCGGGAAGGCAGCTACGGGCTGGGTGCCGGTAAGTTAAGGACCGTCTTTCAAATTGTGCTTCCTTCGGCGGCGCGCGGAATATTGGCCGGCGTCATCCTGGGGATCGGCCGGGTGGTCGGCGAGACGGCGGCCCTGATCTATACCGCCGGCACGGTTGCCGAAATACCCGGGGGCAGGGACTTTCTCTTCGACTCCACCCGCACCTTGGCGGTCCACCTCTTTGCCCTGGCCAGCGAGGGATTGCATGTCAACCAGGCAGCGGCCACCGCGGTTGTTCTGTTTATGATGGTGGCCTTAATCAACTGGCTCTCGGAATTGGCCGGTAAAAAGCTGGGAAAAGTTTAATGCCATAAAAGGAGAAGGGAGGCCTTATGGATAAAATCCGCATCGAAAACCTTGATGTCTACTACGGAGATTTTCAGGCCTTGAAACAAATCAACATGACGATCAAAGCAAACGTAATTACCGCTTTGATTGGGCCCTCCGGCTGCGGAAAGTCAACGCTGCTCAAAAGCCTGAACCGCTTGAATGAGCTGGTGGCGGGTTGCCGGATCAGCGGAGCGGTTTTTTTGGATAACGTAAATATTTATGGGGAGATGGATGTAAACTTCCTGCGGAAACGGGTGGGGATGGTCTTTCAAAAGCCCAATCCCTTCCCGATGAGCGTTTATGATAATGTGGCCTTCGGCCCGCGGACCCATGGCATCCGCAGCAAAATCAGATTGGATGAGATCGTTGAGTACTCCTTGCGGCAGGCGGCGATTTGGGAGGAGTTGAAGGACCGCCTCAAAAAAAGCGCCCTGGAGCTCTCCGGCGGCCAGCAGCAGCGGCTCTGCATTGCCCGGGCGTTGGCGGTAGAACCGGAAGTGTTGCTGATGGATGAACCCACCTCGGCCCTGGATCCGGTTTCCACCGCCAAGATTGAAGACCTGGTTGGCGAATTAAAAAAGAAATATACTATAGTCGTTGTTACCCATAATATGCAACAAGCCGTGCGGATCGCCGACGCTACCGCCTTTTTTCTCCAAGGCGAACTGATTGAATATGCCAGTGCGGAGGAGCTCTTCGCCATGCCGAAGGATCGACGGACGGAGGAGTATATCACGGGGAGGTACGGGTAATGCGGAGTAAATTCGATGAACAACTGGAACTCTTGAAAACCCGGCTGATCCGGATGGGCGCCCTCTGCGAAGAAGCCATCGCCAATGCGGTCAAGGCTTTGCTAAATAATGACCTTGCCCTGGCTAAAAAGGCGCTGGAGGCCGATGTCGAAATCGACCAGCAGGAAAGGGAGATTGAAGGACTCTGCCTGAAGCTCCTCCTCCAGCAGCAACCGGTGGCCAGGGATTTAAGGCAGATTTCGTCGGCGTTGAAAATGATCACCGATCTGGAACGCATCGGCGATCAAGCCGGCGATATTGCGGAGATCACTATACAGGCCAAGATTGAGGCGGCACCGGAGACCAAACCCATCGCCGCGATGGCGGAAGCCACGATTAAGATGGTGACCGGCAGTATCGATGCCTTTGTCCGGCAGGATTTGGAGCTGGCCAAAGCGGTCATCGAGTACGATGATGTGGTTGACGAGTTGTTTATTCAGGTAAAAAAAGATTTGATCCGGCTAATCAACAAAGATGCCAAAAGCGGCGAATTTGCCATTGACCTGATCATGATCGCCAAGTATTTTGAGCGGATCGGTGACCATGCCACCAATATCGCCGAATGGGTTGAGTTTGCCATCACCGGCCGGCATCGAAACGGGGTGGGGAAATGATCTATTGTGTGGAAGATGACAGCAGCATCCGGGAGCTCATCATTTATGCCCTAAAAGTCAACGGTTATGAAGCACGCGGTTTCAGTGAAAGCGGGCCTTTTTATGCCGCCCTGGAGAATGCTTTGCCGTCTTTGATCCTCCTTGATATTATGCTCCCCGGCGAAGACGGCCTTACCATCCTAAAACGCCTCAAGGCTTCCGCGCGCACCCGGGCGATTCCCGTCGTCATGATCACGGCCAAGGGCGCCGAATATGATAAAGTGGTCGGCCTGGACAGCGGGGCGGATGATTATATCACCAAGCCTTTCGGGATTATGGAATTCCTTTCCCGGGTGAAAGCGGTTCTCCGCCGGGCGGGTCAGCCGGTCAACCCCAGCGAATTAACCGCCGGCCGGCTGATGATGGATGTGGCGCGCCACCTTGTCCTGGTTGACGGGCGGGAAGTGACGCTGACCCTGAAGGAATTTATGCTCCTCAAATATTTGTTGGAAAACAAAGGGATTGTGCTGACCAGGGATCAGCTCCTGCAGGAAGTGTGGGGTTATGATTACCAAGGGGAAACCCGGACCGTGGATGTGCATATCCGAACCCTCCGGCAAAAGCTTGGTGCAGCCGGTTCCGTGATTGAAACAGTCCGGGGGGTTGGCTACAAAATTGGAGGAGAAACATGAAAAAGCGGATTTACCAAAGCATGCTTTTGCTGGCGCTCGTCACGATCTTCTGTACTTCCTTGCTGATTACCGGGGTGATCTACCGGGAATTCTACCGCCGCATGCAACAGGAAATCCGGAATGAAGCGCTTTTGTTGGCGGCCAGTTACAACCAGAACGGGCCATTGGACTTTTCCAAGCTGGCCATGGAGGATACTACCAGCAGAATCACCTGGGTAGCAGAGGATGGGACGGTCTTGTTTGATAACCGGGCGGAGCCTGCCGGCATGGAAAACCATGGCAACCGGCCGGAAATCATGGCGGCGTTGCGGGACGGGGCCGGGGAGGCGGTCCATCTTTCGAAAACCCTTGGGACCCAGACCTTTTACCGGGCGGTACGCCTGACGGACGGAACCGTGCTCCGGGTGTCCGCCTCCATCCACAGTGTCTTCAAAGCCGTTTTCGGATTGCTCCCCTATATCGCCCTGATGCTATTGCCGGTCTTTGCCCTCACCATGCTCCTGGCCAACCTGTTGACCGGGAAGATCATTGTCCCCCTCAACAACCTGAATTTGGACGAGCCGCTGGCCAATGAGGTTTATGATGAATTATCCCCCTTGCTTACCCGGATGGCCAGGCAAAAGGAGGAGATCGCAAGGCAATTCCAAAAGCTCCGGGAGAAGCAGGAAGAGTTCAACGCCATCACGGAAAATATCCGGGAAGGAATCATTATCTTAAACAGCAAGGGACAGATCCTGTCGCTTAATAAAAGCGCCGCGGCGATTTTTGGAGTTGGCGCTGGTGAAAATCTTAACCGGCATTTCTCAACCCTCAACCGGAGCATCCCCCTGCAAAAAGCCGTGGCGGCGGCGCTGGGCGGGCAACCCTATGAAGATACTCTGACGAAGGGGGAAAATACCTTTGATTTGCTGGCCAGTCCGGTCCTGGCCGGGCAACAGGTCCGGGGGGTGATTCTCTTCATTTTGGACATTACGGAAAAACATAACGCGGAAAAAATGCGCCGGGAGTTTACGGCCAATGTCTCTCATGAGCTCAAAACACCCCTCACCTCCATTCTGGGTTATGCCGAACTGATGAAGAACGGCATGGTAAAACCGGAAGATATGGCCGCTGCCGCCGGCCGCATCTATGCGGAAGCCAGGCATCTCCTCCGGCTGGTCGAAGATACCATTAAACTCTCCCGGCTGGATGAGCAAAATCTCCAGCTTCCCTGGGAGAAGATTGATTTATTGGCCTTGGCGCAAGAAGTGGCGGGGCGACTCGCCCCGTTGGCCCAGGAAAAACAGATTAGTCTCTCCGTCAGCGGGGAAAGGGCGGTCGTCTCCGGGGTCAGGCCCATTCTTGAGGACATAGTCTACAACCTGTGCGATAATGCCATTAAATACAATTGGGAAAAAGGCCGGGTGGAAGTGAAGGTCGCCGCGGCCGCCGGAGAAGTCCGTTTGACCGTTCAGGACAACGGTTTCGGCATCCCCCGGGAGCACCAAGGCCGGATCTTTGAACGCTTTTACCGGATCGACCGATCCCATTCCCGGGCGACCGGCGGGACGGGGCTGGGCCTTTCCATTGTCAAGCACGGCGCCGAATTGCATCAGGCCCGGCTTGAACTCGACAGCGAGCCGGGAAAGGGGACCGCGGTGACGGTGGTTTTCAGAAGCGAGTGAGCTGATTAATATTATCTTTCCGGGCAACGATAAATTGGAGCATCCGGCGGTTGGTTTTGGCAAGTTCCTCGTACTGGTCATGGCCGGCAAAAAAAGCGATACAAACCATCTGAATGGCGCAGATCACATAGAAGACGGCCTCTTTTTCTTCCGGGGTCAGTCTTTCCTCCCGGTCGTAACCCCTAAGGATGCTGCCGAGGATCTCCAACCATTGCGCATAGGCTTCGTCGCTGCTTTCCGATAAGATTCCCGTTGCGCAGTAACAGACATCCCATAAGCGAATGTTAATTTCACTCAGCTCAAAATCGATAAACCCGCTGACCGTCTCACCGTCAAACAGGATATTGCAAGGGTTGGGGTCCCGGTGAATGAGTTGTTTCGGCAGCTTGGCATAGAGAAGACCAAAGCCTTCGCCAAAGTCCTGAAAGAAGCTGTCCGCCAGCCCCATCCGCCACTGGATGTTTTGCCGTTCCACACTCGGCAGGGCCCACGCGCGCACATGCTGATCGAGATTTACCTCATCGCATAAAAGCTCCTTCTGGATGGACTTCAGCGCCTTGTGGAGTCTGGCGATGCTCCGGCCATATTCCTCGGCAAACTTGACCCGCCTGGCGCCAAAACGCTCGGCTTTGGGCAGAGGGCCGCCTTTTAAACCGCGCGTGAGAATAAATACCTCTTGCTCTTCCCAATAATCATGCCCGGTTTTGGTGGGGACGGGGAGGGAAGAGGCAAAGCCCTGCCCGTGCAGGGCTTTGGCTATTTTCAGGTTTTTCATCATTTTCCCGCGGTCGCCGGCTTTCAAAAGATAATCTTCTCCTACCTGCCAAACCTTGCCGGAAACTTTGGCGCCGTCCGTGCGGTAGAGATCGCGGACGGGTAGATTTTCCGGGATCGCCCAATTGGCTAAAATTTTCCGTAGTTCTTTTTCGGTATACACCTTAACCACCTCCGGTTTTGTCGGTTGATGTCCTTGATAAAGACGAAGGTACTGGCGGGGGGAGCAACCATACATCTTGATAAAGGCCTTGTAAAACCCGGCATAAGTATCAAAGCCGTATTCCAGTACCACCTTGATGGCCCGGCGGCCTCCGGCGATTTCGGCCAGCGCGTGGTCAAGACGGCGCTTTAAAATGTAGCCCGCCACCGAAGAACCTGTCACCATGGAGAATAAACGGCAGAAATGATAGGTGGAATAATTGGCCCGCTGCGCCAATTCCTCTGCTGTAATCCGGGTTTTTAGGTTTTCCTCGATGTAGTCCAGGGCGGCTTTGATGACCTCGAGGTATGGCATGGTCTCCCTCCCTCCGTCCGGTGGTTTCAGTATACACTACGCGGAAGGTGAAAACATTTCCTGTCTTGCGGATATTTTTCAATACCTATAGCACTATAAGCCGGTACAGTTAGTGTAAAATTACTGTAGATTTTATGGAGGAGATATCTTTACAAAAAGAGAAGAGGAACCTCACATTCGGCAAGAATGAATACCCCCCGAAGGAGGTCGAGGTTCCTCATGGATTTAGTTCGTTTAGTAGAAGAAAAAATCCTTTCGGTTGTAGAAAGAATTTTTG
>NZ_JAAKDE010000060.1 GCF_013664685.1 Capillibacterium thermochitinicola | reverse complement strand
GAATTCATAATTGCCAAACACAGGCTAGGAAATAAAATCGCTGAAATTAATACATTTGTATCAATCAGGATTCTCATATTTCTTCTCCCATAACTCTTTCCGTATCTGTTTAACTATCCTATTTAAATCTTCCTCAGATTTAATGCCTGCTTTTTCCGCTTCTCCCTTCATTGCTTCTTGAAACTCTCGTAAGGCTATCATTGCTGCATTAGCAAATATTATTCTATCGCCCTCCTCAATAAACACGACTTTATCTCCAGTTTTTAAATTGAGTTTTTTCCGGATCTCTATAGGTATTGTAATCTGTCCTTTTGAAGTTACTTTAGAAATTTCCATCTCGTTTCCCCCATTCCTTACTTTCCTTACTACTGTTATTTTACCACAACTAGAGAAAAAACGTGCATATTCTCATGCAGTAAAATTTAGCCCGCCCGGATGGCGGGCTTTACATGGTATGTCGGATAACGTTTCCGGGTTCCCGATGTTGCCGGGCCTTAGAGGCACCGACTGAACCCTAGTAATTACCCTCAGTGAAGGCGGTGCCGGCCAGACCTGGCTTAGGCCCGGCAATATGGGACGGAGTGACCGAAGGGAACGAAGCCGGGAACCCTGTTGTTATCCGACGTACCATGTCCCTCTTTTGAACCGAGACATGGAAGTCGAGGTCTTAATTTATTCCTTCAATAAATTCTTTTGGAGTTATAATCACAGGTAACTCAATTTCAATATCTCCAGTTTTTATATCAAAAAAGTCTTTATCTCCAGTAATAATTAGATCAACTCCCGCCACTATAGCTGTCACCAAAATTGGCAAGTCAGTTTTATCTCTAATTTCCGGATAATCTTCAGGATTAATATCTAAAGGTGTATAAACATATTCGTAAGAGTACTTGGCAAAGAATCTCTTCAATAAATGCTTTTTTCCTTTAAATCTGGTATCAAAAAGCACCTCTAGCTCTTCCATCACGTGTGAAGGTAAGACAAAAGTGTGTTCTAAGGCAATTTTATCCATCAGTCGATTCATATTTGGGCTAGGAAATAAAATCGCTGAAATTAATACATTTGTATCAATCAGGATTCTCATATTTCTTCTCCCATAACTCTTTCCGTATCTCTTTAACTAACCTATTTAAATCTTCCTCAGATTTAATACCTGCTTTTTCCGCTTCTCCCCTCATTGCTTCTTGAAACTCACGTAAGGCAATCATTGATGCATTAGCAAATATTATTCTATCGCCCTCATCAATAAACACGACTTTATCTCCGGTTTTTAAATTGAGTTTTTTCCGGATCTCTACAGGGATTGTAATCTGTCCTTTTGAAGTTACTTTAGAAATTTCCATCTCGTTTCCTCCATCCCTTACTTTCCTTACTGCTATTATTCTACCACAATGAGAGAAAAAACGTGCATGTTTTCATGCAGTAAAATTTAGCCCGCCCGGATGGCGGGCTTTACATGGTATGTCGGATAACGTTTGCCGATTACCGA
>NZ_JAAKDE010000059.1 GCF_013664685.1 Capillibacterium thermochitinicola | reverse complement strand
TCGCGTTTGTAATATGGCAGTTCATGTTGTGTGTGGAGTTAATCTTGAAGGGAAACGCGAGGTTTTAGCGGTTGAGCCCATGTACGAAGAATCAGAAGCGTCGTATACCGCTTTGTTTACCGGTCTCAAAAAACGAGGGTTAAAAAACGTATGGCTTGCGGTTTCCGATGCCCATCAAGGCCTGGTCTCTGCCATTAAGAAATCCTTTGTCGGGTGCAGTTGGCAACGGTGCAAGGTTCATTTTATGAGAAATATTCTTGTTCATGTCCCGGCCAAGGATAAGGAATCCTTTGCGGCAAAACTAAAGCAGATTTGGCAGCAGCCCGATTACGAATCCGCCAAACGCTACGCGGAGCTTCTTATTGAAGAATATGAAGCCAGGTTTCCTAAAGCAGTCGAAGTCTTGGCGAATGGCCTTGAAGATTCTTTGCAATTCTATGGGTTCCCAGAGATCGACGCAAAGAAAATCAGTTCAACTAACATGTTGGAGCGCTTGCATAAAGAGATCCGTCGCCGTTCCAAGGTAGTTGGGATCTTCCCTTCAATGGATTCCTATATACGGCTTATTAGTTGCTATCTAATTGAATACGCTGAAGATTGGGAGACTTCCAAATGCTATATCAGGAAAGAGATTCTTCAGCATATCTTAGCCAGGCGTAATGCAGCTTAGTCCTGTGGGATCCCGATGGAAAATTGCGAACTATACTTGACACAATCAGTCGTTACTGAGCTCTGCTTTTTCCTTTTTTTGCATTGACCTATGGAATCTCTTTCCTCGATATCGCTTCACTCCCGCCGCCATCACCTCC
>NZ_JAAKDE010000058.1 GCF_013664685.1 Capillibacterium thermochitinicola | reverse complement strand
AAAATACGCCACGGTGGGGAGACCTTGCTTGCTCTTTATCAATTATAACGCCTCCTCTTTTCTAGTTTGCACAATAACCACTTCCCCGGGTGCCAGCTTAAACGGTTTCGCCACCGGCCAGCTAAGATCGGTTAATTCGCCCGACCGGTAGAAAAACCGGACTTCCGGCCCGGACCGGAACGGCCGGGGGAGCTCCTTTTTCCAGACAATTTCGGCCTCTTTTTCCAAATCCTTATTGGCAATAAAGACGAAGCCTCTTTGCTCCCGTTTGGAATAATAGCCCAGTTTAATCAGGTCATCCCGCTTCTCTTTCGTCAGGGCCATGATAAAATTGGTTTTGTCCTTAATCAGGCTGAGGAAATGGGCGCGCACCTGACTGGCTTTCCGCAACAAAGCGCTCATCCAGGCAAAATCTTCGGTCAGCCAATGCAGGCAGTAATTGTCAAAGAACGCCAGTTTGCCGTACATCGGATCGTCCTCATCCAGAACGTAGCGGCCCGCTTCGGTGTTGTCCAGCCCAAGGTTCATCGGTTGCCGCTCCAACAATTCCAACCCATTATTGAGGAATGGAACGGTATTCGGGAGCAGATAATTCAAAAGGACCAAAGCCTCAATCCGCCGTTTGTCCTGGTAGTAAAAGGCAAGCCGCGGGGTGTCGGGCATCTCCAACGCCCCGGTGATCGGTAGCTCTGACGGATAGGTCCTACTAATCGCTTCCGCCAGGAAGTCCCGGCCCGCAAAGTGTTTGAAAAACGCCCACAGACTGCCGGTAATAAAGTGAAAACCGTTCCGTTTCAACGCCGGCGCGTTACGGTAATTAAACTCTTCGGACCATAAGATAAATTCGGGATTGACGGCCTTAATCTCTTTGATGATCGCCTGCATCAACTCGGGCGGAAGGGCATGCCCCATATCAATCCGCGCCCCGTCGATCCCATAATTCTTCTGGTAGTAAGGAACCACGCCGATCAAATAATCCCACAGTTCTTTATTGGGCACTTTCCCCCGGTGCACATTGGCACAGGCGCCGTCTTGCAAAATGAACGGGGCATAACCATGGAAAGCGTCGTCGGGATGGGGCCCCCGTTTGCGCCCAAGGCAGGCCCGGGCTTCCGGATGCAGATCAAAATAAAACTTCAAATAGGTCACATCAAACCACGGCGGCTGGGGGTCGTTAATGACGTTGGAAAAACCGGGTACCGTCGTAATGCCGAAGGCCTCCTCAATCAACGTCAGAATGTTCTCCCCGGTGCGCTTTTGCCGCTCTTTTACTTCTTCCCACCGCTGCGGGTCCAAAACCGACGGCGGGTAGGTGAATTTCCGCAGGTGGTCTTCGATCCCGGGAGTACTGTATAGTTTTTTGAGGTTCTTGCCCCGGGCCGCAGAAAGAACAGGGACCTTTTCCACATGCGGCAGGATAAAATCGGCATTATGGCGGTGTTCAATCCAGTAAAACCATTCCGGATGCGCAATGATCAGATCATGGTCACGGCTGGCCGTCCGGAAGACAAAATCGAGCATGACCTTCATCCCCAAGAGATGACAAGCTTCCACAAAGGCTTTAAACTCTTCTTCCGTCCCCACTCCGGCGGCGCGCAATAACGGGTCGTTTAACTCCGGATCAAGACGGTAATGGTTCCGGATCGCGTAGGGGCTCCCCACTTCTCCCTTCAAGTATTTGGTCCCGGTTTCTAAGACGGGAAGGAGATAGACAACATCAACCCCAAACTCCTTTAAGAGGGGAAGCAAAGCCATGGATTTAAGGAAAGAGCCCGGATAAACCCGGCTGCTGTGGTCGTGGGTCCAGGCGGTAAAACTCCGCGGAAACATGCCGTAGATAATCTGTTCAGTTACGTTCGCCTTTTCCACGGTGCCGGTTTGGGGACCGGCGGTTTCCTTAGGCGCCAGGATCTGCCGCTCCAAACAGGAACGGAGAAAATGATATGGACAGACAAGAATCTCCTTGGGCCTTGCCGGATCCCTTTCGTAATCGGTATACCCAAAATAGTTCCAAGCTTCAGGTATGTAATATTTTTGCCGGGCGGTTTCTTCTCCGGCTTTAAGGATGTTAATAATCTTTACTAAAGTATCCATCGATCCTCCAACGTGACAGGTTATTTATCAAATATACGCTATGCATTGCTTTTTACGTCAGCCCGGTTCCAAACGGCCAAATTCCCTGATTCAGCCAAGCTGCGTCGGTCTCCCGGCTTCTGTGTTCAGACCCACCTCCTTTTGGGTGATAACCGGCCGAAAACAAACCCAAAGTTCTACCGCATCCGTGTGGTAATTATTATCTCGGCAAGAAATTTTGTGCAAACGTTAGCAATAAGATTATATCCTAGAACCCATCCGGTGTCAACCATCGCGCTTCCAAATATTATCAGGATTTACACTTATACAAGCACCGCTCCGCTGACCGGGGGCAGCTCGATCTTAACCACTCCATTGACGACGGGATATTCCCGGTTGTTCAGGTGATCGGTCAGGCTTTGCTTTCCGGAGACCGGTAGTTCAATCGTTTGCCATACTTCGCTGTTGTTTAAAAGGACATAGACCCGTTCCTCCCCGTTTTCCCGGATGAACCCATAGGTATCTTTCACCTGATCCAGCAGGACAGTCCGGTAGCTACCAGCAGTCAACGGGGACAGGCGGCGGCGCAAACCGATCACCCGGCGGTAATAGGCGGTCAGGTCGCCGTCCACCCGCTCCCAGCGCATCGGTTGGCGGTAATCTTCTTCATCGATCCCCTCCAGACCAACTTCATCACCGTAAAAGACCGACGGAATTCCCGGCGCCGTCATTTGGTATAAAACGGCGAGTTTATAACGGCGCTGATCCCCTTGACACCACGAGATGAAACGAGCGACATCATGGCTGTCCAACAAATTCATTTGTAAATTTGCGATCGGCCGCATGTAACGCATCAACAACTGGTGCATCCCGGCGTCGAACTCGTAAACCCCAATCCGGCGTTCGGCGAAAAATTCGCGGCAGAGGTCGGCAAAACGGTAGTTCATCGTAGAATCAAACTCATCCCCCTGGAGCCAGGGCTCGGCATCGCCCCAGATTTCACCGACCAAAATCACCTCGGGCTTCACCGCCTTCACCGCCCGGCGAAAACACTTCCAAAAGTAATGGTCTACTTCGTTGGCCACGTCCAGACGCCAACCATCGATATCGGCTTGCTCAATCCAGAACGTTCCCACTTTCAACAGGTATTCACGTACTTCCGGATCGCCCGTGTTCAGTTTCGGCATATACCGGGTATAGGCAAAGCATTCATAGTTGGGCGGATCCTCAAAACGCACGGGAAATTCCAACTGGTAGAACCAGTTCCGGTAGGGGGACTTTTCCCCTTTTTCTAGCACATCCCGGAAGGCGAAGAAATGCGGCCCGCAGTGGTTAAACACACCGTCTAGGATGACTTTAATCCCCAGCGCGTGGGCTTTGCGCACCAGATCCTGAAAGGTTTCCAGATCGCCAAAACAGGGATCGATGGTAAAGTAATCCGCAGTGTCATATTTGTGGTACGAATGGGCCGTAAAGATCGGCGTCAAATAAAGACAGTTGATCCCCAGATCCGCCAGATAGGGCAGGTTGGCGGTGATGCCCGCCAGATTCCCGCCGCAACGGCCTTTGCTTTCACCCCCGGTCTGGTTGCGGATGGTTTTGGGAGCCACCACCATCTCCTGTGGTCCTGTCGCGAAGCTGTCCGGGAAGATCTGGTAGATCACGGCTTGAGAAGCCCAGGTGGCCGGCCGGTAGATCTCTTCCCGGCGAAGGTACGGCAAAATAAAATAGGTATTCCGGTTCACCGGCAAAGCTGAAGCAAAGTTTTGACCAAAATAATAAAGGCTTTCCTGTCCGTCGGACAACCAGAACAAATAGCAGATCCGTTTGAATTCGGTCGCCAATTCCACCTCAAAATAATCAAAGAGATAATCCGATGCGATCTTGGTCATTACCGCCCGTTGCAGGGGGACGGGATTGGTCGAAGCATAACGGTCACCGTAGTAAAGCACACACTGTTTTAGATCGCCCTTTTTTGCTCTCAACCGCACGGCAATCCTTGCCTCGTCCAGGGCGTAAAGGTAAGGGGGGGGCTGTCTGGTGGTACACCGCTTCTTTAAACAATGTTTCAACCTCACTTCTTGCTATACTTTATATTTTTGATTGTCCCGCAATCACCCGCGCTGCGTCGAACTGCGGATTACGAGCTCAGCGGGGATGATTGCCTGGTTATAACTGCGGATATTGCTGCCCATGATGGTCTGAAGCATCTCAAAGGCTTTCGTCCCCAACGAAAACGCATTGATCTTCACCGAAGTCAGGGGCGGGTTATAATAATCGGCCAGGGGCACATTGTTGATCCCGGCAACGGCAATATCATCCGGCACCCGGAGCCCGGCTTGATGGATGGCTTTTATCGCGCCGAAAGCCAGTAAATCGTCGCAAGCGATCACTCCGGTAGGACTTTTCCCCTGGGCCAAAAAGGCTTTCATCAGGTCATATCCATTGTCGGAGATAAACTTACTTTCAATCACCATCCGGGAGTCAAAAGGAATATCATGTTCTTCAAGGGCTTTTTTGTAACCGTTCAACCGGTCCCGCGTCACCCGGTAACCGGGAGAATAACCAAGAAAAGCAATGCTCCGGTGCCCCTGTTCAATAAAGTAGGTCGCCAACTGATAACCGATCAAAAAATTATCATTGTCGACCCAGTTCACATAGGGGTTTTCCGTCCGGCCAATCACCACAAAGGGAAAATTGTTCTTGACCAACTGCTCCACCGTGGGATTATCGTCGCGTGAAGTCAGGAGAATAAGCCCCTCGGTAATCCCGCCAAAGGTTAATTCTTTAACCATCTCCCTTTCCTCATCAACCGTGGAAACGTTGGCAAGCAAGATCTTGTACCCCTGTTTATTGGCCATGGAAGCAATTCCACCCAATAATTCAGGGTAAAAGGGGTGTTGCAAGGATTGCTCCGCCATCCCGGGCATCACCACCCCGATGATCTGCGTGGTCCGGTTCACCAGCGACCGGGCGATCATGTTCGGATGATAGTTCATCTCTTTCATAATCTTTAGGACTTTCTCTTTGGTCGCCTCACTGATCCGGGGGCTGTCGGCAATCACCCGTGAGACGGTCGAGGGGGAAACCTTGGCTTTTTTGGCAATATCGTTTATAGTTACCCGCAAGCCAATCACCTTCAATGCAAACGTTTGACCATATATAGAGTAGCATTTTTTTACATCATAAGCAACATTTATTTGCCACTATTCTACCGTTAGTGTATAATTAGGGCTTACTGAAAA
>NZ_JAAKDE010000057.1 GCF_013664685.1 Capillibacterium thermochitinicola | reverse complement strand
CCCAGCTTCCGTTACAGAGAGGCCATGCTGGCCAGAAGCGCCGGGCCTTCGCAAACAGACTAAATGCGCAAAATGTCAGGATGCTATGTATCTCTTAGCCGCCAAACTATGGAATTCATAATTGCCAAACACAACTCATTAATCTTTTGACTCTTCCCTTTATTATTTACTCCTTTCTTAAATCTAAGTATTCCATATAATTCGATATATACTAATATTGTCCTGCTATCATTATTTAAATCTTCTTTATAAATCGAAGGGGAGAAAAATATATTTTTAGATGGAGTTATAATATAAGATAAAATCGTCACTAATTTATAATTAAAAACCGCATTTTTATTTCAAGATTTTAATTGAACAACTAAATTTTATCCTGATAATAACGTCCTATAATATATATTATGTTAAGATAAGAAGAAATGGAGGGAGATTCATGCTGGAAACAATACATAATTTTTCTGTTCAAATTGATTGTCACGCCGAGGATATGTTAGGCACATTGAATTTGAATCAAAAGGTAATAGAAGATCTTTTTGACCAAATTAACCAGTTCTTAGACGAGAGACTTGAGCAATTCCGAAAAGGCTTTCAGAAGCTTTTTCAGGGATACAGTCCGGAGCTTTTTTCAGATCTGCTTTATGTGCAAAACATCAAAATACCGTCCTCGTACAAAATGTAAATAGTAAAAAACCAAGTGGTTTGCCGCAATCCACTTGGTTTTTTGTTAATAGACCAGCCGTGGAATATATTAACAGTGAGTAGATTTTCTTTCCTTACCGGATGATGTTCTTTTATTTTCTTTCCTATTTACCCTCGTTAATTGCCTGGTTTAAGGCTTCAAGGAGTACTTCGTTTATATCGTGGGCATACTCCCAGATCATAATTCCTGCCAGCCCTTTTTCCCGAATATACTCGATCTTGTAAGCGAGGGACTCGGCGTCTTCATAGGTAATCCAGAGATCACCATTGTAGAGGAAAGGCGCTTTGGCCACGTCATCCCAATAACGTTTGAAACTGGGGTCCGTTAAAATTTTAGACTGAATGTCCATATAGGTAAGACCATGGGGATAAGCGGCCTCTTTGTATGGTTGGAATAATCCGTTGTTTTCAGGCGGTACTCCCCGCCAGGCACGAGCATAGAAAGGCACGCCAACAAGGATCTTTTCCGGTTTTACTCCTGCATTCAGGTAGACAGTCACTGCCTGATCGGTGCTCCAGCCGCCCCAAGCGGGATCATTGGGGTTATTGTACAAATTCGAAGCATGCCCGGTAGTTGCACTCCAGCCGCCGTAATAGTCATAGCTCATTAATTTAAGGTAATCGACTTGTTCTTGTACAGCATTTACATCAATTACTTGCGTAAACCATGCGCTGGCCGGCACGGCAGTAGTCACCGTTAAAGGTCGACCCAATTCTTTGGATAAAGCATCAAAGGCGGTCCGGAGTTCAGTTAGCAAAGCTACATAATTATCAGCATCTTCCGGCCCACTTTTGATTTCCTGTCCCCACTCGGGGCCAACCGGGTATTCCCAGTCGATATCAATTCCATCCAGGTTATACTGCACAATCCAGTTGATCGCATCGCTAATAAATTCTTCTCTGTTTTCCTTTGTTTTTGCCATATCATGAAAGCCTTCCGCCCCCCAGCCGCCAACCGAAAGGTTGACTTTCAGGTGCGGATACCGCTGTTTTAAGATGGCGATCTCGTCGAAGAGGTTGTCAAAGGCCGGGATAGTGATGTTTTCATCGGTTTCGCCGGGGCGATCCACCAAATCCTGAATGTAAATTTTATTCCCGTCCAACAGCCCAAAAGCGATGTTCAGAGTGGTTAACAGGTTGCCTTTGATATCATCGGCACTCCATCTTTCCCCACGATCCATATCGGCTGGTTCGCTGCCGATGGGCCAAGTTCTAATGTAGGAAACAACCGGGATGCTTGGAAGTTCCTCCCCTACCCCAGATGAACCCACGGCTATTCCTGGGCACAGGAATAAAATTAAGCCAGCCAAGGCTAAAACCAATAGAGTTTTTTGGGAACGCAACAACGCTCTTATCCTCCTTTGCTTTTTATTTAATAAATGAAAACAGCCAGGTAGGACCTGACAATAACATAATTATAATAATATGTTAAATTATGTATAAAATACTGTCAAGGAAACACTTATTTTAATTGCACTGTGAAACATGATCTTACCTGGTGTTAAAGATTTGTCTTATTTTTCTTTTTTTCATGTTTGTGCTAAAAAGCTGCTCAAAAGGCTATTTCTTGCTCAATAGCTTTTTCGAAATCGTTTAATGTCTTGTTTTCATGCTGCCCGGCTATGAATTATGAATTTAGTTAGGCCCATCCGACATTTGAAATAATAAAACGTCACTGATAAGACAAAAGTGGCTTGCTGTCACAAGCCACTTTTATCTTTTAGATCTTTGATTAACTTTTCGGTTATACCGCCATGTTTTAGCGATAAATCATTTTTAGTCATCAAGCAGGCGTTTTTCGCCGGTAATCGCCTGAAGGGGTTTAATATCCTGGGTCACTTCCAAAGTTCCTATATATTCGCCGTTAGCGTCCCGGACTGCGAAATACCGGATGTGAACATATTTTTCTCCCATTTTAATCCAGAATTCTTCTACGTCCTTCCGCCCACTTTTCAAATCATCCACAACCCGTTCCACAATGTGCACACTAGCTGGTGGATGACAGTTGGTAACCTTGCGCCCGATCACTGTTTTCGGACGGGGGAAAATGCGGTCCTTTGGCTGGGAAAAATATTTAACCACTCCTTCCCGGTCGACAAAGGTAATGTCCACCGGTAAAGTGTTGAAAATCCGGCTGATCTCTTCCGGTAGAAGAAGTCCGGTTTCAAAACGAATGTAGCCATCGGCGGGACGTTCCCCTTCGGCCCGGGCTTTTTCTTCCACATTTATATTAGCCGGTTTCCACTTTGCAGCAGGCTCCGTTAGGAAATAACCGATTTCGTCACTTTCGGCGGCAATTTCTCCCCATTCATCTTCAGTTAAGGTATTAACGGCCATGGGGAAAAGGATGTTTTCTTCTTTAAAGATCATCTCCCGGACTTTTTCGATTATTGCTTTTATTTTTTCGGCAACTTGATCCCTGGCCCCTGAATAGTGGGTTATAAGGTTGATCCCTTCCTTAATGGTCGCCCTGATTTCGTCATCGACGCCCCACATTACTTTTGGCGGTGCAGTGATCCCGTATTTTTCGAGAAGTGGGAAGAGTAGATTTTCTTTCCGGGCATAATGACGGTCAATCCCCCGCAACAACTCCAGATCTTGCTTTAAAAGTTCAATTATCTCCTGCTTGTCATCCTGGCGAAAGGCCTCCAAGTGGGGTTCGAGTTTTTCGGCCAGGAACTTTTTCAACTCGCTGTTTTCTAACTTGAAAGTGTGTACAGGGTGTCCGGGAGTGTCCTCTATCTTCTCTGGACGATGGATCTCCTCAATCGATCCCTTAAATACAGCGGCATGCACATCACATAGTCTTTGCACTTCTTCTACCGGTAACCCTTCCTGGATCAAAGTCTGTTCCAATTCGGCGATCTCTGTTGCCGAGACGCCCTGGAAGGTTGCTTCAAAACGGGCTTTTACTTCATCAACGCTTTTTCCCCGGTGCAAATCCTGGATAATCTCTTTTAACACCGACCGGCGGTATTCCCGGTTGTTAATCAGTTCACTCATTCAGAACCCCTCCTCTACCCTATTATCCATATTTTTGGAAAAGCTATTCTTGATTTCTCCAAATTCGGTTAACCTTATCCGTTGCCAGTAAAGAAAAAAAACAATAAAGAAGGATTTATGTCTTTACTGCGAAAAATTATCTTAAATTAGGTAAATTCCCTTCCTTTTTCCTTGTTTTTTTACAGTTAAGAGAGGGATATGATGAAAAAAGGTTGCCGTTATTTTCTTTTTTTAATGCTAATTTGGTTAGTATTCTTTAACCCGTTGAATTGCTTTCCCTGTATAACCGGAATTAATTCTCCTTCCGGGCTGGTTTATTATACCTACCGGATTTTGGACCGTCTCCCCCACGACCCCCAGGCCTTTACCCAAGGTTTAATCTATCACGACGGTTATTTTTACGAAAGCACCGGTTTGTACGGAAAATCCTCTCTACGCCAGGTCAATCCCGGCGACGGAAGAGTTTTACGCCAGGTTGAACTGGCGAAAACCTATTTTGGCGAAGGGATTGCCCTGTGTAACGACCGAATTTACCAGTTGACTTGGCGGGAGCGCCGTGCGTTTGTTTATGACTGCGCTACTTTTAATTTGCTTCAGACTTTTACATACGATAATGAAGGATGGGGACTCACCTATGATGGAAAGTACCTGATTATGAGTGATGGCTCCGCCATTCTCACTTTTCTTGATCCGGAAACCTTTACTCCGGTGCGGAAACTTTCTGTGCAATGCAATGGAAAACCTATTGTCCACCTAAACGAGCTGGAATATATCAACGGGAAAATCTTCGCCAATGTCTGGCTGACCGATTTTATTGCCATCATCAACCCCGCCACCGGCGAAGTCACTGGTTGGCTTGATTTATCCGGACTTTTGGACCCGAAGACCCATCCTGGCCGTACCGTCGATGTCCTTAACGGGATTGCCTATGATGAACAAGGAGACCGCTTGTTTGTAACCGGGAAACTTTGGCCGTATATCTTTGTGATCAAGATTGAGGAAGAAAACTTCCCCAAAGTCCCCGTTAATATCCTGTTCAAACAGCATCAACCGAAAGAAAACTCCAAAGGTTCTACCAGCCAGATTTCAGCTCATTGTTTCAAACCTTCATCTAACTACGCTTCGGAAAAATTAATCAATGAATAAAAAAAAGAGGAGTGAAAACTCCTCTTTTTAGTTTGCAGACAAACGGCGGTTTTACTCCCCTCTTCTACCCTCCTCCCCTACTCTCCACTACTGTAAACTAAACCTGATTTAAAACGCCAGGTCGAAAGATAACCTTCCCTGCCAGGCAGCTTTTGTCAGGTCGTAGGCAACATACCCCCCGAAACTGGACGGTTTGATCCCCAGCAGGCTTAGCTCGCAAGTCAGGCCGACCCCAACCGCGTAATCCGGTTCAAGCCTGTAGTAAAAGTCGGCAAAGGAAAACCAAATGAGTTCTTTCATCTGGATACACTGCAACAGTTCCAGAGAATACGGAAAACGGTAATGGTAGGCGATTTCCAGGTTGGATTGGACCAGCGTCTCCCCTTCCGCAGTTTCCGGTTGAATCCCCCGGTAGATTAAAGGACGGGCGAACAAATCCCCGTTTTCCGTATTACTCACGACCAACTTCGGCTGGAATGTCAAATCGTGGCCCAGAGAAATCTTAATTATTTGCGAAGCAACATATTTAGAATCAGCAAAGGTTAACTTTTTATCGAGGTAAGGAGTATATAGATCCACCGCACTGTGAAACTCATGTTCACTCCAGGACAGATCGACGGTTCCTGCATTATGCAAAAAAGCGATTTGGCCTAGATCCGCCCAACCTATGGTAAGGGTATATGCAGGCTGGTAGTATTTTAAATCTACCCCGTAACTCCATATGTTCCGCGTTGTGTCTTCGTGATGGAGCTTACCGATGAGGTCAAGATTGGTCGTTAACCCAATTAATCTAAGTTTGAGCTCATAGTGATCAAAGTCCTTTCCGCGTGTTAATCCCCGTAGGTCAATCTTTCCCTTGTGCCAAAGGAAACCGTATTGTAATGCGGTAGTTTCCTCCCGGATTAATTCTTGCCGGAAAAACGAATGTTCACGTCCGAAATAGAGAAGCGGTTTGATCCGGGTAAAATCATACTGCAGCCGCTCGTATTTGATATCGCGCAGCACTCGCGTCAAATTAAGCTGTTCTTTATCGTCCTTCCCCGCCGGCGGAGCCTGTTCCTGTTCTTGCTTTACATGTTTTAGAGGAATCGCTTTTTCCGCCAATACCCGTTTAATCTCAGGAATCAGTTTTTTAGCTTCTTGATACCCAAGGGCGATAAAGCCGGCTGCCAAATGATAATCCATAAAAGAATAATCGCCAACATCACAATTGATCGTCACGTCCGAATAATGGTCAATGATTGCTTTCGAGTTCCGTTCCTTTAAAATGTTAATAAATCTCGTCCAAGCACGAACCGGATAAGTGTAGGTGTTATAGGGCAGTTCATCAAAGGCCGTTGTTGAGATAATGACGTCGGCCCCCAGGACCTTGGCAGCCTGGGCCGGTGTCAACTCCAAAACGCCCGGATCCATCAGAAAAAGACCGTCCTTCTCCACCACGGGAAAGAACAAGGGGATGGAATAAGACCCTTGAATCTCCCGGGATACCGGCCCGCTGGTATGTAGATACTTCACTCCGTGGGTCAGGTCGTAACTAAGCAAGGCTGTTTGGATTAGGAACTCCTCCAACCGCTGGTGGGGTAAGATTTTTTCAATAAAATAATTGACCCTCCGGGTGTCAATGACCGAATAGAGGAACGGAAAATTCAGATCAAACATTGAAGGGAGGATATCGCTGGTGACCAATTCCTCGATGGTTGCCAGCGGCATCCCGCTTCCGTACAAAACAGCAACAATCGCCCCCATACTGGAACCGACCACCAGGTCGACCGGAATTCCTTCCTCTTCAAGGGCTTTTAAAATTCCGACGTTAACCAAGGCGCGGGCTCCCCCACCGCCCAGGGCCACTGCAACCTTCGGTCTTTGCGTATTATCGGTCGACGGGAAGTTTTGCACAAAGAAAATCTCCCCCGTCTCCTCTTCTTCTATAATCCGGTATGGATGAATAACTACGCCGGTACTGGCATGAACAACACCAGTAAGCCAGAGCAACAAACAAAGAGTTACAATAAAGCTGAGCAGTGATGCCTTTTGTGAACTTAAAAATTTTCTCAATGCCTATTCCTTCCTCTCTAACAACAACCGTGTTTGGTCTTATCTAAACACAATGATTATATATATGGTTGTCATATTCGTGGTCAAAAACCAACTTCCTTGTTTGTTCCGGGACTTCCTCTCCATTCCTAATTGTATTCATCTATTTTTTAAAAAAGACATATAAAAGTGCACCGCTAAAGGCAAGATTTTACGTCTCACATTTAAGGTGCACTTTCGATAGGAGTATATTTTAGGTTCTACGGAAAGGGAGCATCTCCGGAGTTGACGGCCTGTCTCCCAGAGAACTTATTACCGTATTTCTTCGGTTGTCGAAAAGGCTCACCGCACAAAAATGCAAATAACCTGGCTTGGTCTAGGATAGACCGGCTTTGGGCATGGGCACTCTTAAGCTTGCCTGTTCCGGCGTAAGCGTGATGGTCCGGCCGCAAAGGCCAATGGTCAAAGGCCGAAACTCTTTGACGAGTACTTCCAGCTCTACCTGCTCGTTCGTAACCGTAATCCGCAGCGGTACGGCCTGATAGATAAGGTGGAAACTGACCTTTTTCCAGTGCTCCGGCAGGGACGGTGCGATCTGCAATCCCCCGTCTTTCAACCTTACGCCGCCAAAACCATTGACCACCGCTTGCCAGATTCCCCCTTGGGTTGCCGCATGAAGTCCCGCTTCGCTATTACGGAGCTTATTGTTCAGATCGATTTCAGCCGCATCGAGAAAATAACGATATGCCGCTTCGTTTTGCCCGATCTCCGTGGCAAAGACGGCGTGGATCGCCGGACCCAAGGAAGAGTGGTGTAAAGTCTTGGGCTCATAAAATTCCCAATTGGCAATCTTTTCTTCTAACGTATACTGGTCGCCCAGTAAATAGAGCAACATAATTACATCCGGCTGTTTCAGCACCTGGGTACTGGTAATCTGCTCCCAGCTAAAGTCCTTGAAGAAGGCATCCGGATTATGGCGGTAAGCAGAAAGATCAACCTCTTTTTGCTGGAGAAAGCCATCAAACTGCAGCAGAACAAGATCGTTTATCCGTCTTAAGCGCATTTTTTCCGCCACGATCCGCCAGTTGGCCAGTTCTTCTTTTTTGAGGCCGATTTTGGCGGTTAACGCTTCAGCTTTACCTTTCTCTTCTAATAACGCGTAAACCTCAAGCCCTTTCCGCAATGTCCACTGGGCCATTGCATTCGTGAAATAATTGTTATTTACAAATTCACTGTATTCATCGGGTCCCATCACATTGTTAATCTCATAGCAATCATCCTCGGGGGCATACTCGGCCCGACTTGCCCAGAACCGTGCGGTCTGACAGATAATTTCCGCCCCGTAATTCACTAGAAAATCCCAGTCACCGGTTGCTTGGTAATAATGCCAGACCGCGTAAGGAACATCGGCACTGATGTGTTGTTCCAGCTCGCCACACCAGATGCGTACCGGTTTTCTCGTTTTCAAATCCAACCCGCCGTATTTAGGGGTTGTTTCCTCTCCGGTATCGGCACTCTCCCAAGCATACATGGCACCCTCATACCCGTTCTCTTTTGCTTTTTTCAGCGCACCAGGCAAAGTATGGTAACGGTACATGAGTAAGTTGCGCGCCACCTCGGGGAAGGTATAGATAAAGAAGGGCAGCATAAAAATCTCCGTATCCCAAAAGACGTGACCACGGTATCCCTCTCCGGTCAAACCTTTCGCGGCGATACTGACCCGGTAATCATGCTTCGGGGCCATCTGGATGAGATGGAAGTTGGCAAACCGGATTGCTTTTTGGGCAAAATCATCCCCTTCAATCAGGATGTCCGCCTTTAACCATAAATCCGCCCAGGCTTGAACATGGGCCGCCAGGTGAGTGTCAAACCCTTGAATGGCCGCGCCCAGGTTTTCCCCAAGGGCCAAGGCTTTCACCTTCTCCATTTTTTCCAAGTGCGTTGCCGGCACTGGACCGTCCAAATCGCGGGAAGTATAGATGGTAACTAATTTATCAAAAATTAGGGTTTGATCGGTTTCTCCAGCAAGTTGCGCTTGGTAACCAACCAACCGTCGCCGGTTGAAGAAATTTTCGTTAATGAGCTTTCCTTTTACTTGATGAGAGGCGGCCATCGCCAGGATATGCTCTGATTGGTATGTTTCGTTGATCAGATAAATACCCCGCTCCCCAAAGGTACACTCCTCAACCGCCTTGAAATGCTGCGTTCCTTCATTCGTGACCTGCCCGTTCAGAACAGAAACCACTTTTATTGTTCCGTTGTAGTTTTCCGGCGTAATTGAAACACGGATTCCCATAAGATGCTGGTCTTTCATGGAAACAAACCGTTGGTAGCTTAACTTCGTAATACGCCCTTGGGGACTTTCCCAGCGCAGATCCCGACGTAAGATCCCTTGTTTTAAATCTAAACTGCGTTGATAAGCCAAGATATTGCCTTTTTCTAAATCAAAACGCTCCCCCGCCAGTTCCAACTCGATACTAACCCAATCAGGGGCGTTGGGTAATTCGGTAACTTCATTGGGCGCTTCGTCAAACAAACCTGCAATATAGGTGCCTGGTTTCCGCAACCGGTAATTTTCTTCCAAAGTCCCTCTGGTTCCCAAGTATCCGTTTCCAAGTGTAAAGATGGTTTCATAATATTGCATTTGTTCAGGGGCAAACTGCTCTTCCTGGATGATCCACGTCAATACGTTTTTCATCACTTCACCTCATTAAATCATGATGTTGTCGTAAATTATCCTTCATTTCCTTACAGAACGTCTACGTAGTCGCCCACAAGGGCAACCTTGGTCACCTGCGCTGGCAACTCCCGTGTGCCTAAAGTGTCTTAACCCTTAACCCCGGTAAAACTGATCCCTTCCACAAAATAACGCTGGAAGACCACGAACAGGACCACGAGGGGTAAGGCCGAAATCACGGACCCGGCCAGAATTGGCCCCCAGTCGAAGGCCACACCATACATGCGGCGGAAGCTCAATAAACCGATGGTTAGAGTAAAGCGGTCCTGGGGTGAGGTCAAAACCACCAACGGCCAGAAGAATTCGTTCCATACCCCTTGAAAGGTCAGAATCGTTAAGGCGCCAAGCGCCGGTTTAGCCAAGGGGAAAAAGATCCGGAAAAGGATCTGGTAAGAACTAGCACCGTCAATTCGGGCCGCCTCTTCCAGGCTTTCCGGAAGTCCTTCGAAAAACTGTTTCATGATAAAGACCGAGCTGGCACTGACCAATCCGGAGACAATGAGTCCGGAATAACTGTTCAGGAGCGTATTAACCCCGAACAGTTTGGAGAGGCCAAACACTCCGTCCCGCAAGACCAGATAATTGGAGATGAAAGTTACTTGTCCCGGAATCATCATCGAAAACAGCATTAGGAGAAAGATGGTGTTTTTACCCCGGAATTTCAACCGGGCCAAAGCAAAACCCGCCATGGAAGCGAAAAGGAGGTTCGTCAGGACCCGGGCAAAGCAAAGCACAAAAGAGTTCTTGATCCAACTGGAAAAGAGGTTTTTTCCGGTGGTGCGACTATAATTTTCGGAAAAAACACGGTGGTAATTATAAAAGATATAAGGGATCACTCCTGCCGTCAGATTGTTCCAACTTTGGACCCGCCCTAGCCGCTCATTGGGGCGGTTCGGGTCCAGCGTCGCACTAACGAATTGCTGCCCCAAAGGAACAGTTATATCCATCGGTAAGCGGTCACAGACAACATCACCGGTGTGATGGATCGTAAATGCATAAGTCACCCGGACCGACCCATCGGCCAGGATCTCCCGTTTTACCTCTTGTACCTCGGAGACCCGGGAATAATCGGCGGCGTAGTGTTCAATTAATAAGGCGGCCCCGGCCGTTCCCGGCACGCGTTTGGGCACAACCACCTGTGGGGTCACCGGTTCTTTTCCGGCCGGAACTTGATAAGTGACTTGAAAAGGAATAATCGCTCCGGGGGCGAATTCACCAAAAAACCCCTTCCCACACCCGGCTTTGCTCAAGCGGAAAGCCGCAATCCAATTGGCTGGTTTCAATTGATTAACGGAGAGTTTGGGGGGCCATTCCAGCGGATTATCCTTTAAACTTGAAAGCAAACCAAAGAAAAAGGGGCCGATTGTGAGAATTGACACCAACAACAGCACAAGGTAGATCATCGCCACCTTACGCCACCGTCGCTGTTTAAGTTGAAACTCCCGTATTTCTTCCTCGCTCGGGAGTTTTATAGTGCTCAACTCCTGCTTCCTCATAATTCAACCCCCTCTCCTTCTCTGACCACTTTTTTCTGGATTAAGACAATCAGTAAGGTTAAAAAACCTAGAAAGACCGCCGCAGCACTGGCCATTCCAATTTTAGGCGACACGGAACTGGGAAAAGCATTGATATAAACATAGTAGGCTAAAGTAATGACCGAATCCAAAGGAGCCTGGTCCCCGATGATTGCCACCTGGTCAAACATCTGCAGGGTTGAAATGAGACCCATCGTCACCACCAGGAAGGTGATATTGCTTAATTGCGGACGTACCACATACCAAAAGGTTTTGAACTTGGTAGCACCGTCCACCGCCGCCGCTTCATAAAGCTCTTTCGGAATATCCTGCAGTCCGGCGAGATACAGAAGCATAAAGGTGGGAGCGGTCGTCCATGTGTTCAGCAGCATAATGGAGCCCAGCGGATAAGAGATTCCGAAAATCCGGTTGTTCTGGGGCCACATTTTTTTGGTGTTTAACCAGACTGTTTCCACTGGGGGTATCCCCTCGGCCATGGTCACGATCCCGGTCTTGACCAGGATGAAGGTCGCCATAAAACTTACAACTACCGAAAGAAAGAGAAAACTGGGTTCAAAGAGGGAAACCGGCCGCTTTTTGATCTTTTCGCCAATCACCAGAAAAGCTTGGCACAGGACAAACAAACCAAAAAAAACGGCTATTATCCGGTAACCGGTTTTGGCTAAAGTGAGGAGATAATTGATTAATCCTTTCTTTTGGAACAGCCACATGAAAATCAAGGTTACCACGGCGCTTGAAGTGATGCTTGGCATGTAATAGACCGCCCGGAAAAAACGAATGCCTTTGATTTTTTGGTTTAAAATCACGGCCAAAAGCAGGGCCAAAATGGTTTGTAGGGATGTGACGATTACCGCAAACTGTAATGAATTTTTGAGGGCTAAACCGAACTGAAAATCTTTAACCAGGTTAAGATAATTTTTAAACCCTACCCATCGGGGCGGCGAAAAAAGATCATATTCGGTAAAGCTAAAGTAGAAACAACGGATGAAGGCGTAACCAAAAAAAACGATCAACATAAAAAGGTACGGGGAAAGCAGGACGTATGGTGCCGTTTTTTCTTTGAGACTTCGGCGCAAAAGTAACCCCCCTCCTCGGCAATTTAATCCACCTTTGGCCGGCTAGGCCGGCCAAAGGTGGAAAATGCCTTCCCAAATAACTTGTAAGCTATGTTATCTTTGCATTTCTTGGTCAAGCCGATATTGCGCTTCGCGCAGGCCTTCTTCAACCGACATTTCACCGCTCATAACCGCCCGTAAGGCCTCGTTGATCGGATCCATCCAGCGACCGCCATATTCACCGAAACTGAATGGGACAACATTTCCTTCGGACGCACCGCGGAAGACGATGTAGTTGGCCTGGGCTTCCCGGTTATTCTGTTTAAAGTAGGGATTATCCGCCAAGGCAACCCGGCTCGGCAAAGCAAGGCCGCGTTCGAGAATCCACTGTTGCACTTCTGGGCTGGTCAATTGTTCCAGTACTTTAAAGGCAGCCTGTTTATTTTTGGAGTCTTTGTTCATCCCCCACGCCACGCAGAAGATTAAGTTGCCGCGTTTGCCGGTGGACGGGTCTTTGGGCAGGAAAGTAGTACCATAGTTGAGGTTTGGTGCCTGGTCTTTTAAGTGTCCGATCACCCAGGCCCCCTCGATACAGGCGGCGACTTCTTCAGTGCCGAAGGCACCGCCGCCCCAGCTTTGGCCAAGGTCCGCCGGCATGACACCGGCACGCGTTTTTGCTAAGCCAGTGTACCATTCAAAGGCGGCTTTAAACCCCGGATGGAAGAGATTGCTCTTCCCATTTTGATCGAAGGTCTTAAAACCAGCGGCATATGTGAAAGCACCCATCCGGGCAAACTCCGGCTGAAGGGCTAAACCATAAACACCATCGAGTTTAGAAACTGCTTCCAGTTTTTTCGCGAGTGTATCCCAAGTGTCATTCTCATCAGGATAGGCCACACCCGCCAAGTCAAACAAATCTTTGTTGTAGAATAAAGCTAAAGTGTTGAAGTCCTTCGGAATTCCATACACTTTTCCTTGATAAGAAAAGGCATCCAACAGTGAAGGAATAAAGTCTTCTTTCTTCAGAATTTTCGATTTCGCAATATAATTGTCTAAGGGTTCAACCTGTCCCGCTTGGATTAACGACTGGGCCCAGAAAATATCCATATAGAAAAGATCGGGCGCCGTATTTGCGGACAAAGCATTGACGATATACCGCTGAAAGTCATCGGCGATCGGCTCGTAGAGGACGGTAATACCTTCCTTAGCCATCGCTGGTGTAACATAGAGCCGAAGCATCTCTTCGATAATTGGTTGGTCACTACCGCCCCAACCGGAGATCCGCACCTGGACATTGGCGGCGGAAACCGTCGAAAACATGGCAACCATTAGCAATAAACCAAAACAAACCGCAAAGAAGCTTTTTTTCACAATAACTCCCTCCCTCTATGATCTTCATTTTTCTCTTAAAATCTCACTTATTCACAATATTTCATTTATTAGAAATGAGTCCTTATGGGTAATATAAACAGACATTCAATTATTAGGAAGTGCATGTGTATGCCGGTCGCAACCATACATTTTTCACAATATTGCGGCCGTTATGATCCAC
>NZ_JAAKDE010000056.1 GCF_013664685.1 Capillibacterium thermochitinicola | reverse complement strand
CCAGGATTTTGTCCGCACCCCCTTCTCGGTATTCTTATACTACCACAAACAGAGGCAGGTAAATTATGGCTTGAAGATTATGATTATATAGATAGCGACATGAAAATCGGTCCTGTAATTGTTCCCGAAAAGATTAGTTCTTTTGTAAGGGAGGGTTGGACGGCATATTTAGAATTAGGTAGAAAAAATAAAAGATGGTATATTACCGGAAGTGGTAATGTTTATCCAAATTAGTGTCCGCACTTCACATAACACAGCATTGCCGCTTCGGGCCGCGGAAAGTCGATTCATGATGTCGGACAAGCAAGTCGAATCATGAAGCGGACGCGGCCACATCGATTCGCCAAGCGCGTCGCGCTAGGGCTTATCGACGTCGGCAATGCCAAACGTTATATGACATATCATTGTATGTAAGCCTTTATATGTGTATAGGTTTAAGGGGGAATTTGATTGTCATACTTACAAGATGTCCTTAGTGGTAAAATCTATAGACAAAATAAATTAGTTGGGAGAAACCTTAAGAGGATTTTAGAAAAGGTGTATTCTAAAGAGGACCCAAATATAATTAAAGATTGGGTTATATCATTTTGCATTAGTTGTAAGATCTTTTTTGATGCGTTCCTTTTTGAAAGACCAATAGAAAGAAATACTTTATCACAAAACCAAGTCCGCTTGTTTCCCGAAAAAAAGAAATTAAGGTTAAATATAGATCAAGATGCCGCTTTTAATTCCTTTAAAGCGCTTGCCCGTTTTCATTTGAGTATTTTTTTGTCTGATGAAGATAACTGCGGTCTTCTAAATAGAGTAGATTTGTCGATAGAAAGTTTTGAGATGGAAATCCTTAAAATATTAGATTTTACGGGAGAAGATATAGATAAGTATTATAGATTATGCGAAATAAGCGGTAAGGATGTGAAAAGATTTTTTTATTCCATTTTTAATGATTTCGCTATGCCATTCGGAATAAACCAAAACGATCCAATTGAAGTCGTGAAGTTTACTGAAATGTTAAAGGAAATATATTTAGAGGTTTTTATTAAATCCTTTTCTGAATCGTATCATAAACATTTTTTGTAGTTGACTTTTGTCTTTATGTTGGTCAAATATCGTTTTTTCCTGCAGATGCAGGATTGGAGTGTGATACGTCATATAACACCAGGGTTCCCGGCTTCGTTCCCTTCGGTCACTACGGCCCATATTGCCGGGCCTAAGCCAGGTCTGGACGGCACCGCCTTCACCAAGTGCAAGCACTAAAGTTCAGTCGGCGCCTCTAAGGCCCGGCAACATCGGGAACCCGTAAACGTTATCGGCCATGCATAAAGGAGGAGTATAATTTTATGACCAGTAGAAAGTGGTTGGGATTCTTGGGGTTTTTGGGTTTTATGGGTATTAAAGGTTTCTTCGACGATTGGCCCTACTTTTTTTCTTTGCCTTTTTCGCCTACTTTGTGTACTTCTTTGAAAATAAGAAAAAAGACTGATCTTGTAATTTATTGGAAGGCCGAGGCGCTCCGAGTTGTTACGGAATTGCTCATTTTAGATATGGGGAAACTTTTCAGGACACCAATGTTGTCATGTATCCTGGCTAGTGATCTAAAGATAGCTGGGGGATTAAAGTTGAATCCTAGTTTGTGAAGGGGAGGGGTTCATCCCTTCTTGAATTTTTGAACTCTTCTTTTACTTTGGAAACGCATATGTGTTGATGATTACCTAAGTGTCAGTAAATGAACACTCATTTTGATTTATCAAAGCCCTAAAATTTTTGTCTTACCAGTGTAAGGATTAAGGGTGGACACACGGCCGATAACACGGCATTACCGTTAGAGGCCGCGGTAGGCATTTTATGAAGGGGAATCGAGGAAGTTGATCATGAAGAATTCGCGGCCACATCGATTCGCCAAGCGCGGTCGCGCTAAGGCTCATCGACGTCGGTAATGCCAAACGTTATGCGAAAGGACACTAAATCCAGATACTAGATAAAAATAATTGCAATTATTGATTTACGTGTTTTGTTGATTGAAGGTGGATACTCAAATGAAAAAGGATGTTAAATGGAAAATATTATTTTGGGTTTTAC
>NZ_JAAKDE010000055.1 GCF_013664685.1 Capillibacterium thermochitinicola | reverse complement strand
ATCGAATTGACCGAAATACGCGCAGTAGATTATGGCAATATCAATTTTCCAAACGGTCTCTTAGCAAAGGCCTGAACAATGGATGTCTGCTTTTTACCCCATACAACGGGAAAAGTTGATGAATAATCAGTTCCCTGTTTATTAAGAGAACCATAAAAAATATGAATTGGACCAAATACTTGTTAATTCTAAACCCCTCAACAATCCCGCCAATGTCTCCACCGAAAATAAATGGCATTATCGATAAGTTAAGAGGATCAAATAACAGAAAGAAAAAGGTTACCCAATATCCAAATGTTCTAAAAAAGGCACTTTTATAATTGGCAACATTCTTTCGATAGATAAATAATAAATATCCAATTGTAAGAGTAATGATATTACTCATCCCGGAGATGAACCCCCATTTTATTCCGCTTCTGTCAGGTACCGGCGTTTTAAAATGAACTTCAAAACCATAGTACTTAACCTGAAATGATGCAAATTCGTTAAACATACTGGCAACAACAGCATGCGTCCCCTCGTGCACAATAACAAACAATAAGATCGCCAAAACTAGGGGTATATATCTTTTCATTTTTGCCTTCCTCCAGACTTAAAGAGTCAAGTCGCTATATCGTACATTTTGTCCTCCTATAAACATTCGTACCGGGCTTCATTTTCCGGTCTAAAATGCCACTAACTACCTACATTGTTGTAATTCTTAAATTCTCTACCGTAAAACTCTTCCCCAGATACTTTTTGTTGGTTGTTTCTGCTTTTAGCTCCACATTCAAACCTGGCTTCTCCCATGACTCAAAAGATAGACACGTCGTCCCCATGTCATATTTCAGACAGTTTCCATGTTGTTCGGCATCAGGGAATAGCTTCCGGATATACCCCCAGGCTTCTTCGGAAAAATTTCCTCTCACAATGGCTTCTTTGATCCCTTCGATCCCATTATCGGCTGCATTCGGGACCATGTATGCTTTCATTTTTTCCATAATATCCGGACTGTCCAATTCTCCGTAACAAATCTCCAAATCAGTTCCGGGAATAGAAGCAGTAAAGATACTCCTCCACGGCATCGTCTTCTTGAATAGCCCAAAAAACCAACGGAAGCTAATCCGTTCGGGGTCACTGACGGGAATTCCCCTACCCTTTAATTCTTCTCTTATCTCATCCAATTTGTCGGTCATTAAGTAAATGGCAATAATCCCGCGATGCCCGTTATTATACTTTTCCACCCAATCAGGTTTCCATCCCCCGCCATCCTTTTTCTTCAACCACACCATCTCAAGATATTGCAGTCCGATCCATATATTAGCCACCTTGAACCCCTTGGTTCCCTTTCCCCATGTTGGTTCAAAGGGATAACCTAAAGGTTCAATCTGTTTCTTTAATTCTTTCAGTTTTTCCATATTGTTATCAATATTTACCACAAAATGATCCAGCCTGACCATTAATTATCCCCTTCTTCCATTACCCAATTATGCATTCGCCTAACGCTCACCGACTACCGACGGTCGGGGACTTATAAACTTTGCGCGACTATCTTCAATGACTTTAATTACCGCCATATCTTAATAAATTTTCTTCTAGCCACTTAGCGACACCATCGTTGTCATTTGTGTCACAAACGTAATCCGCGATCATTTTAATCTCATCGATGGCGTTGCTCATCGCCACACCTAAACCAAATTTCAGGAGCATTTCCTTGTCATTGATGTCATCGCCGAAGGCTATGATCTCACCTTTCGGTATATTAAACTCTTCTGCCACTGCCAAGACCCCATTAAATTTTGTTGCCGCTTTATGCATGATCATCGCCAAGTTGTCCCTAGTCAAATTTAAATATAACTCTTTGGGCAGAATTGGGGTAATCAAATCAATTTGATTTGGATCATCGATTAACACATATAATTTATCCGCACTGCCCGAGACATCCGAATAATCAGTTACCATGAAATTATTAATGTAACTCCATTTTTCATTCACCTTAAAATTAGCATAATGAATCCCTTCGACTTCGGCGGCAACCATAAAGTTTCTATGCGATAATTCCCGTAAAAATGGGATGAAAATGTCTGCGGAAATTGTCCGCTCGTATATTAGTCTGTTGTCAACAAAAGCCTTGGCGCCGTTCAGCAAAACATAACCATCAAACAATTCGTAATCTACCAAGGTTTTGGCACTACCGCCTCTGGCGGTGGCAAAGATAAATTTTATGCCTCGTTGACGAACTTTGTTGATTACATCAACGGTATACTTGGAAATAGATTTATCCGTCCTTAGAAGCGTTTCATCCAAATCGGTTACAACCATTTTAATCATGTTCTCACTCAACCTTAGCATTATTGCATGCAGTACAAGTCCATTACTCCGCCGCACAACAGAGCTTATACTTCCACAGTTAACTCGCGTAATGTGGTAAATTCTTTTCTTCGTCAAAATATTTCTCAATACCGATTGCTTTAATCTTTTTGTTTTTCCTTATCCACTTTTCTCTCAAATCATCAGGAAATCCAGTTTTATCACACGGAAAACCCTTACATTCATAACAGAATTGGATGTTCTGATTTTTAGTACACTCCGGTACAATACAATTTTTATTCATACAATGGTCTTCTCTACAACCATTACATTTAACATCGGCAAGATATTCTAAAACCTCTTTAAAAGCACTATATTTTCCTGAAATAGGCCTGGAATCCGGGGCACTTTGCAAAAATGAATCATAAGAACATAAAACATATAAAAGTTTCTTTGCCGCTTGATTTATTACTCCATCTTTCATGGCATCACATGTATAACAAAGTCGTCCACAAGGGGCAATCAATCTTAAAAGATTATTGTTATCCACATTATCCTCCCTTTCCATATGCTCTTATTAAATAATTAACTACATTAATCCCCCAATGATTTTTTATCAATTTCCTTTGTTATTAATGATTTTGAAATTTGCATCGCGTTAATGATCTTTTTCAAGCGAGTATAATGGGGAGTACCTTCCTTAATTTTAAGCTGCGCTTTCTCACTTTTGCTTATAATTGAAGTTATGGGAGGTAGTGCTTCCAGTAATTCCTCTTTTGTATAATTTTCTACACTACAATCATTTGCCATTAATGCTTTTGAAATACACAGTGCCTTTATTCTATTTTTAAGGAGTGAATGCTGAGATGTGCCTGCTAAAAATTTCAACTGCATTTTTTCACAGTTTTTAATAATTGACAATATAACCTGTAAACCTTCTGTCAATTCTTCTTTGGTATATTTGCTCATAACGTGTCACCTCAAAATCATGTTTTACTATCATTTCGATATCCCGGTGATCAAAATCATATAAAAATGCAGTTTTTAATATAAATTTGGCCGGATTGCCTTGACCTCCGCATCCCCTTGCACAAACCCTTACAGTTAGATGAATTTCATTTCGGAATTTTTCGCGGATTAGTGATCAAATTGTAGATCCCTGAATAACTATTAAAACTACAACAGCGACCCAGTTCCATAATATTACTGAAGGAGGGCCATCCGGTCCAATTTGTAATCCTAACAAGTTTAAAACCTTATTTATATACTTGGGAAAATACGCAATTAATACCCCAAAAAAGACAACCAATAAATGTAACGAACTGTATTGCTTTTGTGTGGAAGTGGGTACGTCTTTCAAAACAATTTCACCTCTAAAATCTTAAATTTAAAATAAGTGCCATACTATACTGGTAGGCAATCATTCTCTTATCATTTGCTCCGCTTTTTCAATGATCACCCTAAACTCACCAGTATTACTGATCTCATCAATAGTTCTCGGTTCAATAGGTGATAGACTGTGCTCTTGAATTTTCAATTCGTAGCATTTAACATCATGCCAACTACCAAACTTATAACCGGCCTTATGATATACACCTACTTCTTTAAAGCCAAATGCCTCATGGAATCTTTCACTTTTTATATTGGGTACGGTAACGGCAACATAAGCATTGTAAAAACCTTGAAGCCTCAATAACTCAATCAGAGCAAAATAAAGGGCTCTCCCAATCCCTCTCCGGTGATGGTCCTGATTTATATAAATAGATAAACTTACTGACCATTTATATGCTTCACGTTCCCGAAAACGAGATGCGTAGGCATAGCCTGCGATACGCTTGTTTATTTCACAAACCAGCCAAGGATAATATTTCCTGATCTTAGCTATTCTTTCTTTAAACTCCATGATGGTTGGGATGTCATATTCAAATGTATATGTAGTATTGGTGATGTATGGGGCGTAAATTTCTAAGAGTGAATCGCTATCGTCTTCAGTAGCAAGTCTGATTTTCTTATCGTTTAACATTAATTACCTCCTTTATTCCTCTCTCGCAACGGTCATCATTCTCGGTCCCCATACCGGTTCGTTTTTCATTAGCCGCGCAATCTCCAATATTATTATCCATACCCGGCCTTCATCCTTATAAGTCTTTAAATTATACCAAAAATACCCTCCACCGATCTTTTATATCGCCGGAGTTTTTATGTTAAAACCTGTTGAACAGTTCTTCGATTAAAATACTGATACCCTAAAACACAAATTGGAATAAAGTATGCACACCAGATTTCAAGGAGTATGCTTCCAACATAATCACTTGTCCCCTTTGTAAATATGGGAAACATGGGCACAAACAGACATGGTAAAAAGAAAAGCCCATGAAGCCAAAGCATCCACCTGAACACCCTGTCGGCTTTACACATTGGTTCGACCAAAAATGCCATAATAAATGTGGTTAAGGACATGAAAGCATACCCTAGTAAATCATAGTTAAAAAAGAGGCTTCCAGTATACCCAAAACTGATAATTGACAGGGTTTCATCGCTTAAGGCAGTATTCAACCTGACAGTTGTACATTCGGCATAGTAAACCAGTAATATAATAACAGCATAAATAGCGGAAAAAGCCACTCCCGAATAACCGACAGCCTTATGGTCAGATCTTTTATTGATGGCAAATAATGCACACATAAAAGGAATAAAGCCTATGGCGATAAATATACTTGCTAAACAACTCGCAAATATTCCTTCAGCAAAAATCATTGATATGGCAAATGCCAGCACGGCAAGACCGGTTACTATTGAACCAATTTTCCCCATAACAATATTCATAACAACACCTTTTCCCTTAAATTGTGTGCTTAATCTTTTATTCTATATAAACACAACATAGCGTTTTGCCTTACGAAGTTCAAGTCAATATGAAAGTAAGACCACCCACCATTACACTTAATTATACCTGTATGGTAATAACTCATGTAATTTTACTGCTTTGTTATTATCAACTAATACCTCAGTGTCAAGATTTTCATTATTAATTTGATAAATAAATTCTCTACATCTACCGCATGGTGATAATATTTTGCCTTCCTTACCAACCGCAACAATCTTGACAATTCTTGATTCTTCATTAGTTATCATTTGGGCTATAGCAGAATGTTCAGCACAAAAACCCATACCAGAAGGTGTATCTATACAAACCCCAACATAAACATTACCTTTTTCAGTCACCAAAGCACTTGCTACCGACGCTACATAACAATCTTTTGATATTTGTCTAGGTTTTAATTTTGCCAAGGCAATTTCCTTTAATTGATCAAATGTCATTTATATCCTCCAATCCTAGCTTTAACGTGACACACTAGCACGGTTAAAATTATACCACCAAAGTCAAAATCACTTTATAAACAATCACTCTAGATTTGCAACTCGATTTCTGTATCAGAATATCCCCAAACTGGTTATTTTCTTAAATTTTTCAATTTTCATAATTTGTATCAATATTTAGGGTTTCCTGAAAAAGTCC
>NZ_JAAKDE010000054.1 GCF_013664685.1 Capillibacterium thermochitinicola | reverse complement strand
CTCCAATTAGGCGAATTGCCGATTCCCGGTTCGGGAAAATACGGATAACTCGTTCTCTGCGCCTAATCTCTTCGATAAGACGCTCGACAGCGTTTGTAGTACGCAGACGTCGGCGATATTTTTTCGGCAGCATAAGGACCGCGGTAGCGTCATCAAAGCCCATTTCAAGTATTTGCATGGCCTTGGGTGCTTTTTTCTCAAATGTCTCCAAGGTTTGATTCAATAACAACCGGGCAGTACCGATATCAGGCGCATCCAGAATAGCTCGCAGATGCGGATAAAGCTCTTCTTTTGCCGACTTAGGCGTAGCGTCCATGATATTACGCATAAAGTGGGTTTGGCAGCGATGCCAGGTAACACCTTGGAAGTAGCGGCGAACCGCCTTGACCAGGCCGCCATGGTCATCTGATACTACCAGTTCGACACCACGCAGGTTACGGCTTTTAAGCCAGGAAAAAAACTGGCTCCAACTGGCTTCGGATTCACTGTCGCCCAGCATGAGACCTAAAACTTCCCGGTAGCCTTCGATATTTATGCCGATAGCGATCATAGCGCTCCGGGAACGGACGCGACCGTCTTCACGAATCTTCAGTACGAAAGCGTCCACCAAGACAAAAGGATAGCATCTTTCCCGCAAGTCCCGGTTATTCCAAGCGTTCACAATGGGGTCCAGTTTCTTGCACAACTCTGAAACAGTGGATTTGGAAAATTCGGTACCACACAACTCTTCCGTTATCTGACTGACCTTGCGGGTAGAGACCCCGTTGATTACCATTTCCATCAGGGCCAGTATCAAGGCCTGTTCGCTCCGCTGGTAGCGGGCAAACATCTCGGTGGAAAACTGACCGTTACGAAAACGCGGAACATGTAAGGCTATGGTTCCCACCCGGGTGGTTAGTGTATGCGGGCGTGTGCCGTTACGATACCCCTTCCTTTTATCAGTGCGTTCGTATGGTTCGGCTTGAAGCTGTTCGGTGGCTTGCGCCTGCAAAATCTGGTTCAATATCGATTCCAATAACGCTGACACACCGGAATCCTTGTTATTGCCTAAAAATAGACGGTGCAAAAGTTCTTGATCTACGGTAATCTGGTATTGAGCCATTCAAATTCCTCCTCTTAGAATTTTGGTTTGTCCAACTTCTATTCTAACTGAGGAATTTGTTAATGGCTCTCCTATTTTTTCAGAAAACCATTTTTACACCATTATATGGACTCAACTATTAGTACTCAATAATAAATACTAGACAATATGAAAAGTTTTGCTTTCAACTGGAGTAATAAGGAAGTGAAATTCAATTTATCCTTCCGCAATTAATGAACCCGGATAATTT
>NZ_JAAKDE010000053.1 GCF_013664685.1 Capillibacterium thermochitinicola | reverse complement strand
TTTATCAGTGCGTTCGTATGGTTCGGCTTGAAGCTGTTCGGTGGCTTGCGCCTGCAAAATCTGGTTCAATATCGATTCCAATAACGCTGACACACCGGAATCCTTGTTATTGCCTAAAAATAGACGGTGCAAAAGTTCTTGATCTACGGTAATCTGGTATTGGGCCATTCAAATTCCTCCTCTTAGAATTTTGGTTTGTCCAACTACTATTCTAACTGAGGAATTTGTTAATGGCCCCTCTTTTTTTGGAAACCAATTTTACACCATTATACGGACTTAACTTGTCACTTTGCCTGATGGTGGAAAAATAGAATTCAAATATGACGCCTTAAACCGGATCATTGAACGGATTAACGCTAATGACACTAAAACAGTATATACTTACACCCCAAGAGGCGAGCTGGAGAGTATCGTTAACTATCAAGACCGCGGACACGGGAAAGTCTTAAGCGCCTATGGATACCTTTATAACGCCAAAGGACAGCGGATCTATCAGATTAAAGAGGATGGCGATTTAACCGCTTACCGCTATGATCCGGCTGGGCGCCTTATCGAAGTCTACTACCCATTTACCGATAAAAAGAAGATTGCTGACCTAAAGGAACGGCAATTCTACGGACTTGTGCCCCAGTGGGAAGGGCCGACTGATTTCAAAATACCAAAACTTAACCTCTCCTGGGAGGAAGAGCGGAATCTTGCTGAACAATTGGCCGAGCTTAGTAATCTTCTGTTTGAAGACGGAAAAGGGAAAAAAGATGATTGTTACCTCAATCCGGGGCCAAATGGCTTGCCCTTTATAAACCATCTTATGCTGGACTATGAGGACCAAAACAAACTGAGCAACCTTTATCGCCAACTCCAGCCGTGGGGTATAGGCCTCAACCTTTGGGGTAAAGGATATTGGAAAGAGCAATTTACCTATGATCCTAACGGTAACGTAATCAGTAAAAAGAACGGCTGGGGCGAGATCAACTATAACTACGACGTCAATAATCAACTATTGCAAGCCGGGAATCGAACCTACCAATATGACTTGAACGGTAACTTAATCCGGGAGGAACTGGGCGCCTTCTATGTAGAGTATGAATACAGTCCGGAGAACCGATTAGTCACCGCCCGGAACAACTCTCCTTTTATCTATCTGGACAGGAGCTTTGTCGGCGAGATCAATTATGCCTACGATGCCCTAGGGCGAAGGGTTAGCAAAGAAATTAATCCGGAGAAGGGTAATAAGGGGAATATTGAGTATTATCTCTATGCAGGTCTAGGAACTGATGTTATTGTCCAGTATGAGCTGGAGGTACATAATAACAAAGGGAAGGGGAAAGGAAAAGGGCACGATCCGGCAGGGGAATTAACCCAAATCCAAGAATATTACTACGGAAACGGATTTTTGTTGGCAGCCAAGACGATTGACAAACCGGTCAAGCATGGTTGGGGTTGGGGCCATGATCCCTTGAAGGATGTTACTTTCTACCACCAGGATGTATTGGGTTCGGTGGTTATGCTCACCGGCCATAACGGGCAAGTGGTGGAAAAGTACAAGTACGATGCCTACGGAGTGGCATACGACGGCAAGTTTGACCATGGTCTGGCCGGGATGGGCCGTAACTCATACGGATTCACCGGAAAGCGGTACGAACCGGAGCTTAGTATCTACTCTTTTGCCTTCCGGGATTACAACCCTCATAGTATGCGGTGGCTGACGGTTGATCCAATTAAGCATGGATTGAATTGGTACCAGTATTGTGGCTCGGATCCGGTGAATTGGGTGGATCTGTGGGGATTAGTGTATCTTCCTGAAGATGTGGATTATGGTCAACAAGTTATTACTGAAACTAGTATTAGATCTAATATCGCAAAGCATGCTGCCAGCTTGGCGGGCTCTAAATATGTTTGGGGTGGGGAGGATAAAGGTGGTGTAGATTGCTCGGGCACAGTATATTATTCATATACACAAGCTGGAATAAGTATACCTAGAACCACAGCTCAAGGATATCATAATCTTATGGAGAAAATAGAACGAGAAGATCTAAAACCTGCTGATATTATTACTTATTCTGACAGTGAACAAGACGGAAAAGTAGTACATGTTCAAGTTTTTATAGGGACGGCAATTGATAGAAAAGGGAAAATTGTCGAAGATGCTGTTATTAATGCAGGAAGTCCGAAAACAGGAGTTTATATTGTTAGTTTAGAAGAATATCTATCTTGGGATTGCAATAAACACCTGACTCCTAATTATGGGACTTTGTTAAATGACCAGATAGTGAGTTCTAATAAAGAAGACGATAAGATTGAACAAAAACAAGTAGAAATCCTCTCCAAGGACGGAGGTTTCCCTTATAAAGAAGAAGATAGAATTAAACAAAAATAAGAAGGAGTGTAAATTGTGAGAAGAAAAATTATATTGGTAATAATATTCATGGTTTTGATTAATAGTTACGTGAGTGCTCAGGATTGCTTTTATATACAGGTGGGTAATGAGTTTGATCAAATAGGATTTGTAGAAAATAATGGTGATATGCCTTCCCGTGGGCCTGTAGCTTTAGCCGTCCATAACAGAAAAATTTATATTTTAGATGAGATTAACTATAGAATTAACGTATACTCATATCAAGGAGAATTTTTAGAAACTGTTTCTCTACCCAAGAGCTTCGAATATTTTGATTTACATATTGATAACCAAGGTAATATAATGGTTTTAACTGATAAAGGAATATATAAGCTGTTTATCAGTGAATGGAGGCATATATACGATCTTCCACAGAATACGACTGTTCCCTATTATTTTTCTGTAGATATTAACAATCATGTTGCTATTAGTGTTTTATCCCAGACAGGGAGGATTATAATTGGGTTAATAAAAGAAGATGGGTCTTTTATCCAACTTCCCGGGTATAGAATATTATCAAATCGTTCAGGGGACACGGCTATTCAAACGCCTGATGATATTATTCAAATATATAATAATGGTAAAACTAGCACTACTGTAACTATTAACGGATATATGATTCCATTTGGAGTTTCGGATAAAAGTATTTATTGTCTTGAAAGTACAAATAATGGTTTAAAAATAGCAAAGGTTTATTTAGATGGTAAAATGCAGAGTAGAGAAATTAGTTTTGAATCGGATTTAATTTATGATGATACGAGTTACATAAAGTTTTTTAAAGTCGATGAAGCTAATAAGGTAGTTTATTTACAAGGAGGTCAAAAAGGGTTTCAGATAACTATAATCGAGTTTAATTAATCGATGTGACTATTAAAAGGGATTAAATTTTTAACAGAAAATCAGTAACATTTTAGAGAGTAATTAGGGATTACTGAAAAACTCTAGCTGGAACAGAAAAGAGGGCCCTTTGACAACTGAAAAAAAGCCATCTAAACTGGGTAAAAAAGAAGCTAGAGTTTTCGTTCTGGATTCATCCACCAAGAATTGTAGATGGATTACCGTTTCGCTGGTCTCTTGAAGTTTGGCCATAATACGACCCAACCCATAACAGCGTTTTCCTTCGCCAAATCTAACTACGATATCGTTGCGGATTCGGATATCCATTCACTCCCGTCCTTTTTTAGCTTTTAGCTGCTAGATCTTCACAACCCTGGTCCACTTAACTGAATGACTATTTATTGCAATATTCAAGATTGGTTTGGGTTGGCTTTTCACGGGCTTTGTTTAACAACGATAACTCAGTGGGATAACGTTGCTAGCCGGTGCGCAAGTAGCATTGATAATGAGACATCCTTCTTTTTTGTTTTCTTTAAAATTTTCCTCTGCCTCCTCTGCGTTATCTCCAACGTGATTGTCTTTGTGTGATTTGGATGGTTGAGCCACGACACCCATCACAACAACTCTTACGGCTTTACAGATCAACTGTTGTCATTGGCAGTTGTAAAATACCCATAATGGGGTGCGGACATTTTTTT
>NZ_JAAKDE010000052.1 GCF_013664685.1 Capillibacterium thermochitinicola | reverse complement strand
CCAGAAAAATTTCTATTTAAAGTGGGCTTCCCTCGGTAAAACGGACACCAAATTAAGCACTTAATCTAAGTTTTTCAAAGTTTTCCGGGGACATATACCCAATTGAAGAATGAGATCGTTTACGGTTGTAATCAATCTCGATGTATTCGAATATTTCCCGTTTGGCTTGTGCCTTAGTCAGAAAAATACGATCATTAATGCATTCAATCTTTAGTGTGCTGAAAAAACTCTCGGCTGGAGAGTTATCCCAACAGTTGCCTTTGCGGCTCATTGAACAAACAAAATGATTACGTTGCAAAAGTCTACGGTAAGAATTACAGGCATATTGAATACCGCGGTCAGAATGATGGATAAGACCTTTTTGTGGTCGCCGGTTACGAATCGCCATCTGTAAAGCATCGATAGCTATAGAAGAACTTAATGAATTGGACATTGTCCAGCCAACAATTTTTCTCGAGTATAAATCCATGACGATAGCCAAGTACAGCCAGCCTTCCATGGTCCTTATGTATGTAATATCAGCAACCCAGACTTGATTGGGAGCATTCACTTGAAAATTACGGTCCAAAAGGTTTGGAGCAATTGGATAATTGTGTTTTGAGTCTGTCGTGATTTTATAACACCGTTTTTCCCTGGCTTTTAACCCCATCTGATGCATGAGAGTTTCAACTTTGCTTTTGCCACATTTAATTCCTTGTTTTTGCAACTCATTATGGATACGGGGACTGCCATATCTTCCTTTGTACTGGTAATAGAGCTTCTTGATCGTTAAAGCTAACTCTCGATTGCGTTTACTTCGGGAACTTTCACCTCGGGTTAACCAATCATAATACCCACTACGCGAGACTTTCAAAAAACGGCACATCTTCTCAATGCTGTAGTTTACAGCAAGCTCGCGTATAATTTGATATTTTACTTCTGAGGTTGTGAGAAGATGGCCACCGCTTTTTTTAAGATATCACGCTCCATCTTTACCGTAGACAATTCTTCTTCGAGCTTGCGAATCTTTTCTTCTAACTCGTTCCCTGGTTGACGATTCCCTTGGCCAGGGAAGCTTCGATCGCCAGATTCCCGGCGTTCACGTTTCCATCGCCAAAGCATGTTTTCGGAGATCCCCAGGTCATGAGCGATCTCTCTTACCGGTTTACCGGAGGTCTCTGATAAAAGTACCGCCTGTTCCTTGAATTCCTTAGAGTACACTCTCCTTTTTTCCCCCATTTACACTCAGCTCCTTTGAATCATTTTACCTCTTAACTGAGTGTCCGGCAAACCGAGGGAATCTCA
>NZ_JAAKDE010000051.1 GCF_013664685.1 Capillibacterium thermochitinicola | reverse complement strand
TATTGAGTACCTCCTCTGTTAGTCTTATTTTGTTAGGGGTAACTTGCTTACACCCAGTATTCTAACAGGAGGTACTCGTCTTTTCAAAGTTCATTTGATTTCAATACAGGAATGCTCCAATATTTAAGTAAGCTGTTTTAAGTAATACCTGCTTCTATGGTATTAATCTCTCAGATAGATTAAAGCTTAATCCTATAACTTAAATTATCTAAACAGTACTTTAGAAAAAATAGATAGCTAATTGAAAAAATTAAACACCACTCTTACTTAAAAATCTTCTAGACCTTTTAACATTAATTTATATGCTTCATACCATGTTTTTTCTTTTTCGAATAATTTCCTTCTTCTTATTGCAAATTGTAAACAAAGTAATTTAGACCATCTTTTTGACATGGCTGCAAACAAAACCCCTTTATCATAAAAATATTTATCTGTATATCCCTCAAACCAACTTGATCCACGATCGTTTGTAAGTATAGCAATTGCATCAGGTACGGCTATAATCTTTAATCCATGTTTTAAACAATCATATAAAAATAGTGTGTCCTCACCAGCACTATATTCTGCTCCTCCACCAAAATGCAAATTAAAAAATAACCCATGCTTTGTAATGCTTCTAGTTTTAAAAACTAACCGGGCTGCACCAAAACGCATAAAATTCCAATATCTAACCCTAAACTTCTTTTTAATTACATATCTACTGCTATTTCTTTCGAGTAAATTAAATATAATCACATCAACATCAGGGTTCTCTCTAAAATGCTTTTTTACAATATCTACATAACCGTCAACAAATATCATATCGTCATCTGCTATAATACTCAATTCAGCATCTGCTCTCATAAGGGCATTATTTCTATTTAATCCTACGCCTTTTTCCTTAAAACTCAAGTATTTAATACGATGTCCTTTATAGTCAAATTCTACGATCTCATTTCTATTACATTGATTCGCTACGATAGCATCTGACTGTATATTCATTTTTTCAAGCAAACTATAGTCATGTTGGTCAGTTGTAGCAATTAACACTTGAACATTCATGGACTAATCTCCTTTGAAGTTAACTATAATCTCCAATAACTATATCCTCGCTCTTCAATAGCTTTTTTATCAAAGATACTTTTCACATCAATAATAATTTTTTCATTATTACTAAAGTTACCAAATAATGCATCCATTTGATCAAAGCTCATATTCTTAAATTCGTCATGGGCTACAGCAAAAACAAGACAATCAGCATCTTTTATGTCTTCTATATCAACTAAATCTATGCCATACTCTTCTTTAGCATCATTCTTATCCGCAAGCGGATCATAAACTATTGGTTCGTTTCCATATTCTTTTAATCTTTTAATAATATCTATAACTTTAGAATTTCTAGTATCAGGACAATTTTCTTTAAATGTGATACCTAAAATAACCACTTTTGCTTTCTTAACTACTTTATCAGCAAGTATTAATTTTTTTATAACTGCATCTGCTACAAACTCACCCATGCCATCATTAATCTTTCTTCCTGCAAGTATTATCTGGCTATGGTACCCCAATTTTTCAGCCTGATAAATAAAATAATAAGGATCCACTCCTATACAATGACCACCGACTAATCCTGGATAAAATCCCAATGCATTCCATTTCGTATTCATTGCTTCTATAACTTCTTTTGTATCTATCCCCATACGGTCAAAGACCATGGCTAGTTCATTCATAAAGGCTATGTTAATATCCCTCTGACTATTTTCTACAACTTTTGCAGCTTCAGCTACCTTAATTGAGCTAGCTTTGTGAACACCTGCCTCTATAATGAGTTCATAAACCATCGCAATTTCATTTAAGCTTTCTTCATCTATACCAGATACTATTTTTGTGATAGTTTCCAGTCTATTAACCTTATCTCCTGGGTTTATCCGTTCTGGAGAATAGCCAACTTTAAAATCAATACCACATTTTAAGCCGGATTCCCTTTCCAATATAGGTATACATATATCCTCTGTAACACCAGGATATACTGTTGATTCATAAACAACAATTGAGCCTTTAGTTAAGTTTCTACCAACTGTAGTGCTTGCAGCTTCTACCGGAGTAAGATTTGGGGTTTTATCTAGATTAATAGGGGTAGGAACAGCAACTATATGAAATTTTGCTTCTTTTAATCTTGTTTCATCTGAAGTAAACTCTACAGTAGTCTGTTTTATTGCCTCATCTCCTACCTCGTTTGTAGGATCAATGCCTTTCTTATATAAAGCTATTTTTTGTTCGTTTACATCATAACCTATAACATTAACCTTTTTTGCAAAGGCCACAGCTAAAGGCATTCCGACATAACCTAAACCAATTACTGAAATTTTTTCTTGTTTTTTACTATTTTCTCATATAAACTCACTTTTTTATCCTCCCCTTTTCAACTCCTTCGATTACATTTATTTTATTTTGAATATCAACAAAATTCAAAAGTGCACTTGCTAAATTATCTATTGTAAATTTTTTTATGTGCTTCTTGTTTGAAGTTTTAAGCTTTATTTTTCATAGTCTATAAAACAAGTATTTATAATTATAGGCATTATCGATTCTAATGATCAAATGATTTTAATAAAAAAGTATAAAACTTATTAAATGATTAAGCAAATATTATACTATACTACAATTTATATACACCCTCATAAAGACAAATATTTCTTGTGTCAAGTATAATTTTATCTTTTATTAGATCAATATTATCTTTAATATGATCGTGGGCTACCATTATAACTAAAATCTCTATCTCATTTATAAAGTCCTCAAAATTCATAAACTGATGATCCACGATTCTTTCTTTCACAAAGGGATCAAATACCTTAACGCCATAAGCCAGATGTTCATCCATTCTTTTTAACAGTTGAAGGGTTGGGCTTTCTCTGGTGTCATCTACATTCTCTTTATAGGTCAAGCCATACAGACCTACTTTAGAAACATCATGAATTTTATGTTCTCTCATAATATCTCTAATTCTTTTTAATACATAAGAAGGCATGGAATCATTAACTTTTCTTGCTGTCAAAATTAGATTTGTCAGATCTGGATAGTCCCCAACCAGGAACCAGGGATCTACTGAAATACAATGTCCCCCAACTCCAGGCCCTGGCTGTAAGATATTAACCCGTGGGTGTTTGTTGGCAATCCTGATAATCTCATATACATCCAAATTATCTGCTCTACAGATTTTAGCTAATTCATTTGCAAAAGCAATATTTACATCCCTATATGTATTTTCTACTACCTTAGTCATTTCAGCAGTTCTTATATCTGTTATTATAATTTCCCCTTTACAAAAAACTGAATATAAATCCTTCACTTTTTCGCCTATTTCCAAATCATCAACACCAATCGTTCTGGAATTATGTTCGAGTTCATAAATCATATTCCCTGGGATAATCCTTTCAGGTGCATGAACTAGATGTACATCCCGTCCTGTTACGAAACCTCTTTTACTTATTTCAGGCCTTATGTATTTATCTATAGTTCCAGGAGAAACTGTCGATTCTATAATCAATATAGAACCTTTCTCACATATATCTAAAATAGTATTTATAGCTGAAATAATATACCTTGGATCAAGCTTTTTTGTATCATTCATATAGGGTGTTGGTACTGCAATTATGTAAGTATCTGTTTTTTGATATTCGGTAGAAAATTCAATTCCATTGGCTAAAGCTTCTTGAAATAATTCATTTAATCCTTTTTCTTCAAAGGTTAATTCTCCATTTTGTAGAGATGTAATTAATTCTTCATTAATATCTGTACCAACTACCTTTACACCACTTTTGGCAAACATTAATGCCGTAGGTAAACCTATATAGCCCTGTCCTATAACGTTAATCATTTTTATTACCTTCCTTCTCCCATTCAATTACTAAAAAATAATTATTATTCCTTGTTTATATAAAAAATTTTATTTTTAAATATAACTTTCCATAACAGATATTAATTTCTGCGTTAAAACTTTATAATCAAAATCTCTGGCTCCTTGTTTACCATTCTGCCCCATTTTTCTATAAGTTTCTTCAGGCATTTCATAAACTTTTAAAATAGTTTTAGCTAATTCCTCAGGTGTATTTCTTTCCAATGATAATCCACAATTATATTTCTCTAATAGACAATATCCCATTTTTACAGTAGAAATAATCGGTTTACCAGATGCCATATATTCAAAAAGTTTATTGGAACTATTCCCTCTTGACCAATTATATTTCTGTGAATAATTTAAAATATTTACCGACGATCTACTCAGCACATATGGAATATACTTTTTATCCACATATCCTTTAAGTTTCACATTTGTCAGTTGTTCATTAATTACACGTTGTTTTAAATCTTCTAATTGATTACCATCACCATAGATAAGAAATTGAATATCCTTATAGTCTTTCAACAAACTAGCAGCATCCAGAATATTTCCTACATTATTTATAGGTCTAATAGCTCCGGTATATACTACATTAAACTTTTTGTTATTATTCAAATCGGGATCATCTAGGATATTGTTATTCATTTGCTTATAAAATTTTTCAATATCAACTCCATTATTTATATAATGGCACTTGTCAAGATTAATTTCTCCACCCTGTGCAATATCCCACTTATTATCAGTAATATAAGTATAATCTCCCTCTTTGAGAAATATAATCGCATCAGCTTCTTTGTATATCCAGCGTTCTCCTTTAAGAAGTAATTTACCTACAATGGTCTCTTTTTTTATTATTCCGTCCATGAAGAAAACTTCTGGCCACAAATCTCTAACTTCACAAATACAAGGAATCCCCAATTTTTTAGCAATTTTAATACCTGCAACCATTGTCAATGGATGTGGAGATGAGGCAATAATCAAATCAGGTTTTTGATGATTTTCTATATACTTTTTTGTAACCGTAAAAAGACGTTTATAATATACACCCATATTAATAATTCTTTTTATATAACTATCGCCATATGATGGAGTATTTATAAAGACAAAGGGAATATCACTATCATTATTTATTATATATAACCTTTTATCATCAATTAGATTTACATTTGCTAAATGTAAAAATGATGCTGCAAAAACCGTTACATTATATCCTTTATTTATTAGATTTACACCTAAATCATAAGGTCTAGTAAATCCATTGATATTAGGAGGTGTTGCGTAATGATGAAATATCCAAATATTCCTTTTTTTAATATTACCATTCATGTTCCTGCCTCTTTTCCCTACTTTTTAATTTGACAGAATTTCTAACATCCTTATCTTCTTCCTTCTTAACAACAGCAACAACAGTCCTAAGCATTGTCTTTATATCATTTATAAGGCTAAACTCTTCTATACTTCTTAAGTTATATTCCATCTTTTCAGGTAATACTTTATTCACATATACTTCATCTACACTAATGGCATTTGTCAATAATAATTCTTCATCTTTATATTGTATGCTTGCTTCTGATGTCACTCCTGCCGGCAATAATAAAGTTGCCAACATTTCATCCGTATATTTCTCTACATATTTGGGAACTTCTGGTCTCGTCCCAACAAAGCTCATATCACCGGTAATAATATTAAATAACTGGGGAATTTCATCTAGCCTATACTTTCTCAATACCCTGCCAACCCTAGTAATCCTTGCATCATCTTTCGCAGTTATCTGACCACCGATTTTGTCAGCATTATCAATCATCGTCCGGAATTTAAAGATTCTAAACCTTTTCCCGTATTGGGTTACTCTGGTTTGTCTGAACATAATAGGACCTTTTGAATCCACCTTAATAATAACACTTAAAATAATAAATAATGGTGAAAGAATAATCAACAGCATGAAGCCAAGAACAAAATCAAAAATACGCTTTAATACTAAGCTTACCCTTTTTTGAGATAGAATATCATAATATTCTTTTACCCGTTCATTTTTCATAAACTCAGGCAAATCTTCCCATTCTCTTAAAACCATCATTACCCCATCTTCATTTGCTTATAAACATAAAAATTAATTTATTACTTGATGCAAACTTGTACAGATATATTTTACCTCCTCATCCCTTAACAAAGTATGAAGAGGTAGAGTTATTTCATTTTTGTACTGGGCATAAGCATTAGGGTAATCTTTAATATCAAACCCCATCTTCTTATAAGCTGTCAATAACGGTAATGGTTTATAATGAACGTTGGTCGCAATCCCTTTCTGGGCCATTTGCTTAATTATTCTATTTCGCTCAGTTTCATTCTTACCAAGAAGTCTTACCATGTAGAGATGGCCATTGGATGAATAATCATCGCTAAAATGCTTTAAAAGCTCAACATTACAGTCCTTCAACCCTTCATTATACATAGCAATAATTTCTCTTCTTCTTTGTAATAAAGACGGATACCTTTGCAGCTGTCCAAGACCCAGGGCGGCCATAATATCAGTCATATTACACTTGTAACCCGGCATGAGAATATCATATTCCCAGCCGCCAATTTTCGCTTTGGTCAGGGCATCCTTTGATTGCCCATGCAAAGAAAGCAACATATATTGCCTGTAAATTTCCTCGTTATCAATTCCCGGGATATCCCGCCAAGTGACAGCTCCGCCTTCTGCTGTCGTCAGGTTTTTTACCGCATGAAACGAAAAACAAGTAAAATCAGCCACTTCCCCGCTTTTTCTTCCCTTGTATATTGAACCGAAGGAATGGGCGGCATCTGCTACAACTATTACTCGGTTAAAGGCCTCCTGCATCTCATTTTTCGGTTTAAATAAACTCTTTTTCTGCTCGACAATTTCAAACAATCGATCATAATCGCACATTACCCCGGCAATATCCACCGGAATAATGGCTTTTGTTCTTTCTGTAATTGCCTGTTCCAGTTGGTCATAATCCATTTGGTATGAATCTTTCGCTGTATCAACCAGAACTATTTTCGCTCCCACATGATGAATAACGCTTGCCGACGCTGTGTACGTGTAGGCGGAAGTAATTACTTCGTCCCCTTCGCCAATGCCCAGTAAACGCAGGGTAAGTTCCAACGCTGCGGTCGCCGAATTTAAACAAACCGCTTTCGAAGTATTGGTGTACTCGGCGATCTTCTTTTCAAAAAGTTTGGTTTTTGGCCCGGTGGTGATCCAACCGGACTTTAAGGTATCAATAACCTCATTAATTTCAATTTCCGAAATGTCCGGCGGCGAAAAAGAGATATTCACCTAAATCATCCCTTTGCATTGATTTTACCCAACCAAACAAATTTATCGATGTCATTGATGTCCTTCTCTTGTCAAATACTCCGTCATGGCCTCTTCCCAATTACGGAAGGTATTTAACCCAACCAATTTCAACATAAAATTTTCCAGTACCGAATAGGCCGGCCTTTTGGCCGGTAGGTTGAGCTCTTTGGTGCTGATTGGAATCACCCTTTTCTTGATCCCTTTTACTACCAATATCCTCCTGGCAAAATCATACCAGGTGCATTCCCCTTCACACGTTCCATGGTAAATACCGTAATAGTCGGTTTGAATTAAAGCCAGAATACATTTGGCAAGATCAACAGTACTGGTCGGGGTGCCTACCTGGTCATTGACCACTTTGAGTTCTTCCTTTTCCGAAGCCAATTTCAGGATCGTCCGGATGAAGTTAGCCCCGTCTCCATAGAGCCAGGCAGTACGAACGATAAAGTACCGGGGATTGGTCGTCATCACCAGTTGCTCGCCTAAAGCTTTACTCTTCCCATAAACACTTAGTGGGTTAACCGGGTCATATTCCCGTAAAGGGGTTCTTCCCGTCCCGTCAAAGACATAATCGGTCGACACCTGGAGGATCTTCGCACCGATGTTATAGGCCGCAACCGCTAAGTTCCGGGCACCATGGGCATTAACCCGAAACGCAGTCTGCTCATCAGTCTCGCAGGCATCCACCTTCGTGTAGGCAGCAGTATTGATTATAACGTCGGGCTTCTCCCGTTCCACCACATTCTTGACTTGTTGGGCATCGGTAATATCCAAGGTATCAACATCGGTCGCCACGACGTGAAACTCTTGGCGCCTCCGGTTGCGTACTTCAAACTGCCGGCATAATTCGCGCCCCAATTGCCCCTGACAACCGGTGACTAAAATCTTCAAGGTTCGAACCGCCTTTTATGTTTTCCAATCCTGCTTATATTTTATTATTTCGGAGCCCGTTTTGTTAAAGCCTGCCTTTATTCTGAACAGCACATGCTTCAACGGTCGCCCCCACTTCTGCTCGGGCAGCAGTAACCAACTGCGCACGCCAGTATTCACTCGGCGTATATCGAGGTATCATCTGACAGAGTTTTTCCACCACTTTAACCCGGTCAGCATTGGAAACCCATTTTTCAAGATAAGTTAAATCCTCCCAAAAACGTGCCGGGTTTAGATCATTGGGTTTACTGACAAAGATCCGCTCATGACGGGTCGCGTTGGTTCCTTCTTCGGAAGTAAGTATCTCTTCGTAAAGTTTCTCACCCGGCCGGATCCCACAAAATTGAATCTCAATATCTTTTCCGGGAACCAACCCGGACAAGCGAATTAAATCACGGGCCAAATCAAGGATCTTGACTGGTTCCCCCATATCAAGTACGAAAATTTCGCCGAACTCACCCATCGCCCCCGCTTGGATAACCAATGAAACCGCTTCGGGGATGGTCATAAAGAAGCGGACCATTTCGGGATCGGTCACCGTTACGGGCCCACCTTTCGCAATCTGGTGTTGAAAAAGGGGAATGACACTACCGCGACTCCCCAAGACATTCCCGAACCGGACCGCACAAAACTTTGTTTTACTCTCCCGGGCCAGCAGTTGAATGAGCATCTCCGCCACCCGTTTAGTGGCCCCCATGACACTGGTGGGGTTGACGGCTTTATCGGTAGAGATCATAACAAACCTTTTTACTCCATATTTATCCGACAACTCCGCCACATTTCGTGTCCCAAAAACATTGTTTTTCACCGCTTCATCAGGAGCGCTCTCCATCAAAGGGACATGTTTATGGGCAGCGGCATGAAAGACCACGGTCGGCCGGTATTCACGAAAGAACTGTTCCAAACGTCTGCGGTCCCGTATATCAATGATGACCGGTAATTTGGACAAGGCTGGAAAAGTCTCTTTTAGTTCCAGGTCAATCTCGTAAATAGAGTTTTCCCCGCGTCCGAGCAGAAAAAGACACTCCGGCTCAAACCGGGCCACTTGACGGCAGAGTTCGGACCCGATGGAACCGCCGGCACCAGTGACTAAAACCCGCTCCCCCTTCAAATAGCCGGCAATCTCTTCAATATTCAACCTAACCGGTTGACGACCTAGAAGATCCTCAATCTGTACCTCGCGGACCTGAGCAAGGGTGATTCTTTCCGTGCCCGAAGCCAACAGCCCCGGGATAATCCGAATGGGCAGTCCGGTTTCTTTGGCGAGGGCGACAATCTCACGCAATCTTTCATTCGAGGCCGAAGGAATCGCCACCAAGATCTCATCAATCTGATACTCTTTGACGGTATTTGGTAGTTGTTGGATACTGCCTACAACAGGAACACCATGCAGATAACGTTTAATTTTATTATAATTATCGTCAAGGATTGCTACCGGATGATAAGGAGTTGATTGTTGTTGCATCTCCCGAATGATTAAAGCCCCGGCTTGCCCGGCACCGATAATTAAAACGCGCCGACCATGTTTCCTGCCGCTTTCAAAAGCATTCAGTATTTCTTGCCGCAAGCGGATGGCAAAACGAGAACTCCCAATCAGGAGGATGTTAATGACTAACGAAATAAAGTGGATGCTCTTGGGGATTGATGGGGTAATAACGAACTGGTCCAATAAGAATAACAACAAAGAAGAAGAGGAAACCGCTTTTATGATTTGAATCATCTCGGGAAGGCTGGAATAACCCCAAAGGCTGTTGTACAAACCAAACACATAGAAACAGACCATGCGCAAAGAGGTAACCACCACGGCATAATATACCCAGTTGTTGCGATAAACAATAGGTATATTCCCTTCAAACCTTACAGTAAAGGACACCCATAAAGTCAGGTTGATAAATAATATATCAAAAAACATCAAAACCGATCGTTCGCGGTTAAGTTTCATCCCCATTCCCCTTTTTGACCAGTACTTCCGCTAATTCCAACACCCGATGTTTTTTCAACCAAAAATTATTAACCAAAAATAAAAAGTGAACGATATCGATCCACTTTATTTGCTTGCTTCATCTGATTGATTGTTTGTTACCTTCAACTGAGGTTTGTTGATAAAATAAAAGATGTGTCGAATTTCTATTTAACTCCAGGTTAATTATTCTCTTTTCCTTTTTAATTTCCTTTAAATTTCGTAGGCGATTTCAGGCTTTCACCTTCCGTCAGTGTATAATTAAGTTCGC
>NZ_JAAKDE010000050.1 GCF_013664685.1 Capillibacterium thermochitinicola | reverse complement strand
AAAATCAGCTCTTCAAGAATTTTACGGAGAGTTTGATCCTGGCTCAGGACGAACGCTGGCGGCGTGCTTAATACATGCAAGTCGAACGGAGCCTAGCTGGTGGTTTACTACCGGCGAAAGCTTAGTGGCGGACGGGTGAGTAACGCGTGGGTAATCTGCCCCTAAGTCCGGGATAACAGAGCGAAAGTTCTGCTAATACCGGATACTCTTCCCGGGTCGCATGGTCTGGGAAGGAAAGGTTTACTGCTTAGGGATGAGCCCGCGTCCCATTAGCTAGTTGGTGAGGTAACGGCTCACCAAGGCGACGATGGGTAGCCGGCCTGAGAGGGTGGACGGCCACACTGGGACTGAGACACGGCCCAGACTCCTACGGGAGGCAGCAGTAGGGAATTTTCCGCAATGGGCGAAAGCCTGACGGAGCAACGCCGCGTGAGGGAAGAAGGTCTTCGGATCGTAAACCTTTGTCATCGGGGACGATCATGACGGTACCCGAGGAGGAAGCCCCGGCTAACTACGTGCCAGCAGCCGCGGTAATACGTAGGGGGCGAGCGTTGTCCGGAATTACTGGGCGTAAAGGGCGCGTAGGCGGCCCAATAAGTCAGATGTGAAAAACCTGGGCTTAACCGAGGTCTTGCATTTGAAACTGTTGGGCTTGAGGACAGGAGAGGAAAGCGGAATTCCCAGTGTAGCGGTGAAATGCGTAGATATTGGGAGGAACACCAGTGGCGAAGGCGGCTTTCTGGACTGCACCTGACGCTGAGGCGCGAAAGCCAGGGGAGCGAACGGGATTAGATACCCCGGTAGTCCTGGCCGTAAACGATGGATACTAGGTGTGGGAGGTATCGACCCCTTCCGTGCCGTAGCCAACGCACTAAGTATCCCGCCTGGGGAGTACGGCCGCAAGGCTGAAACTCAAAGGAATTGACGGGGGCCCGCACAAGCGGTGGAGCATGTGGTTTAATTCGATGCAACGCGAAGAACCTTACCAGGTCTTGACATCCCTCTGACGGATACAGAGATGTATCTTTCCTTCGGGACAGAGGAGACAGGTGGTGCATGGCTGTCGTCAGCTCGTGTCGTGAGATGTTGGGTTAAGTCCCGCAACGAGCGCAACCCCTATCCTTAGTTGCCAGCGGTACGGCCGGGGACTCTAAGGAGACTGCCGGTGACAAATCGGAGGAAGGTGGGGATGACGTCAAGTCATCATGCCCCTTATGACCTGGGCTACACACGTGCTACAATGGCCGGTACAGAGCGCAGCGAAGCCGTGAGGCGGAGCGAATCGCAAAAAGCCGGTCCCAGTTCGGATCGGAGTCTGCAACTCGACTCCGTGAAGGAGGAATCGCTAGTAATCTCGGGTCAGCATACCGAGGTGAATACGTTCCCGGGCCTTGTACACACCGCCCGTCACACCACGAAAGTCAACTACACCCGAAGCCGGTGCGCTAACCGCAAGGAGGCAGCCGTCTAAGGTGGAGTTGATGATTGGGGTGAAGTCGTAACAAGGTAGCCGTATCGGAAGGTGCGGCTGGATCACCTCCTTTCTAAGGAGTAAGACTCCTAGGTCGGTCCTGTCTTGCTGTTTAGTTTTGAGGGTTTAGTCCCTCAGGCATGCACCCTGAAAACTGCATAGGGGAACAAAAGAAGTCGAGCAGAGAAAGGCGCGCGAAAGGGTCAAGCTACAAAGGGCGTATGGCGGATGCCTTGGCGCTGGGAGCCGACGAAGGACGCGGCAAGCTGCGAAAAGCCTCGGGG
>NZ_JAAKDE010000049.1 GCF_013664685.1 Capillibacterium thermochitinicola | reverse complement strand
CCCCGTAAGAGGGGTGACGCTGCCCAGCTATACCGCAATGATTGACTTCATCCAGTTTCAATCCACACCCCCGTAAGAGGGGTGACGCGAGGATGCAGCCAGCGCCATCATCGCTTTCATTGTTTCAATCCACACCCCCGTAAGAGGGGTGACCCCACGCCTCCGAACCAATTTTCAAGGAGTTGGCGTTTCAATCCACACCCCCGTAAGAGGGGTGACGTTGTGATCAGGCCTGGTGTTTTGGAGAGTGGGAGTTTCAATCCACACCCCCGTAAGAGGGGTGACATATAAAGAGAGGTGGTAACGAGTGGAGCAGTGGTTTCAATCCACACCCCCGTAAGAGGGGTGACATGCAAACTTTTGGCGCGATGATCCCGTTAATTGCGTTTCAATCCACACCCCCGTAAGAGGGGTGACAGTAATATCCCTAAAGTCAAATGGCTCTAGGGATTAAACGACAAATACCGCGAACATAGTTAATTTTACTTAATAAGTTCAATTTAAACTTACCAAATACAGACAAACCCTCAGTTTAACTAGCTCCGCGAGAAAGCTAGGGAAATAATGGGTGCTTGTACTTCGCGCTAAACAGTTAATACTCCTTCCGGATCATATGTAACCTTAGCTCCTACATGCTCAACTCTATTTTTCCAATTTGAGCCGAGATAATAGTACCTTAAACTGTCCTCGTTTGGATCGATTATTTGTTCAAGTTGCTTTCTCAATTGAGCAAATTGGACTGGATCAACTAGGCATTCAAATACAGAGTTCTGGACTCTTTGCCCATAGTTCTGACACTGTTTAGCCACTTTCCGTAGGCGTTTCATCCCTTCGGCGTTTTCAGTACGCACATCATAAGTAATCAAAACCATCATCATATATCACCATCATTTCATTAAAAATGGTGGGTAGGCATCCAAGTCCCCTCTTAAATGTCGGGCTAGAAGCATTGCCTGTGCATAAGGAATCAAGCCAATAGGTATTTTTTCGCCCAAAAAAGGATGGATTATTTCTTCCTGTTTTCTTTTCTGCCACGAAGTAATAACGGTTTTTCGCAGTTCATCAGTCATTATTACGCCGCCTGATTCCTTCGTAATAAACCCTTTTATATCCACTTGTCGGTTATTAATTAATGATAGAGCTAACCGATCAACTAGATACGGCCTTAACTCCTCCATCAAATCTAAAGCAAGACTTGGACGCCCCGGACGTTCTTTATGTAAAAATCCCACTTGTGGGTCTAAACCTACAGTTTCCAATGCAGAGGTACAATCATGAGATAAAAGCGTATATAGAAAAGATAGTAAAGCATTAGTTGGATCAAGAGGAGGTCGCCGACTTCGCCCATGAAACTTAAAGTCTTCTTTCCCTTCCAATATTAGTTTATCGAAAACACCATAATAGGTCCGCGCTGCTTCTCCTTCCAATCCCCGAAGAATACCAGCATCACGGCAATTAACAACAACTGCGGATTGGCAGATCGAATTTCATCTAAAATAAATTGCTCGATCTCATTAAGATCTTTTACCTGTGTTAGTTGAAAATCTAAAGAAGACATACCCGCTCCTTCAGCACCTGACCAATCGGGAAGTCCTGCGTGATGACCTGCAACACAATAAGATAAAACTCGTCCAATTCCTTTTTCATAAAGGTCTTCACATAATTTCGCACCATGTATCGCGTGAAGTAATTTGCCGGGTTTGCCTTCTAAATGCGCTTCTTCATCATAAAAGCCACTTTTAAAGCACAAATAGTTTTGCCATTTCTTTCTGCCTTTGCCGGCATCATGAGCAATTCCGGCCGCTTTTCCCCATTCGGCGGAATCAAATTTTGCAGCAAAACTTTGAGCTCTTTTAGCCGTTTCTTCTAAATGATCCTTTAATAAATGAGGAGCCGCCCACGAATCATCTCCTTTTTTTCGTACATGTGCGATATAATCCCTATTCATTCGTCCTCCACCTTTGCTCTGTTATCCTTACAAGTACCGGAAACTTTAAAATCGTGATAAAAACAAGTTGATAAACTACTTAACAATGAATTGTTTAAACCCACACCCTTATCAGGAGTGACATAATATTCATCTTTCCCCAAAATTCTAACACACCCCCGTGACAACTGTATGTCACCGAACAACAGTTCTCTTTAAAATCCCCTCTGTATTTTTCAATAGATTTGTCTATCAGTCGTTAGTCAGTGTATAATTAAGTTCGCAATTTCATAAAGGAAAAGCCATCGGGACTCCGAAATGGTAAGTTGCTGAAAACAAACCCAAAAGGAGTGTTATCCGATGGCTTACCATAAGAATACCGTAAATTTAGAAAAAATGCTACTGAAATTTTTAGGCGAGCCGGATCCCATGCTCTCCATGCTTGAATGGCTATGCCATAAGATGATGGAAGTAGAAGTCGAAAATAAGCTCAATGCCGGCAAAGGCGAACACTCCCCGAATAGAACCGGTTATCGCTCC
>NZ_JAAKDE010000048.1 GCF_013664685.1 Capillibacterium thermochitinicola | reverse complement strand
AAAAAACAAGGAGCAAAGACTAAAAGAAGCCGAAAAGCGCCTTGAAGCGCTAAGCCAGGAAAATGACCAACTGAAAAGAATTGTTGCCGAAAAAGAGCTGGAACTGGCAATTTTGAGAGAACTGCGTGATCTGATAAACCCTCGGTAACCGACAAAGTCGTCGTTGCAAAAAGGTGGATACGGAAAGGATATAATATAAACCTGATTCTTGGCTTTGTCGGTTTAGCGAAGTCCACCTTTTATGCGAACATTAACCAGGAAGAATTGACGAAAGAAAAAGAGACGGGTAAAGCTGTTGGCCGGCCCAAAACACAGTTTTCTTACACCCTTGATGGCAAGAGAGTATCTGATGAACAAATCAAGGAATGGTTATGCGGATTAGTTTGTGGTGATGGTTTCCCTTACGGCTATAAAAAGCTTACCGCGGCTTTAGTCGAGGATTATGCTCTTGTCATCAATCACAAAAAGGTTTACCGCCTATGTAAGGAGTTGGGTATTCTTAAACCCCAAAGGGTCTGCCGGCCTAAACATCCTAAACGTCTGCCGCAAAGGACCGAAGTAACTGGATCTAACCAACTCTGGGAGATGGACATAAAATACGGCTACATACATGGAGAAGAAAGGTTCTTTTTTCAACTCTCTTTAATCGACGTTTTTGACCGCTGTGTTATTGACTATCATTTGGGCTTAACCTGCACGGCCAAAGATGCTTGTAGAGTTCTTCGGAACGCTTTGAAAAAGCGCGGGATTAAACCTGGAATGAAAATGCCGCGGGTAAGGACGGATAATGGCCCACAATTCATTGCCAAGCTCTTTGAAGAATTGTGCCGGAAGCTTGGAATAATTCATGAAAGAATACCCGTTGGCACGCCAAATTTAAACGCGCATATTGAAGCTTTTCATTCGATTCTTGAAGATGATTGTTACAGCAGGCATCAGTTTAACAGTTATGCGGAAGCTTATGAGCAAATCTCACTCTATATGGAGTATTACAACCAGCGCCGTCGCCACGGAAGCTTGAAAAACATGGCTCCGGAAAAATATTACCAGGCTATTGTTAGTAATTCTATAAAACCTCAAGTTTTAGTGGCATAATCTCCGGAATTAGGGGGTCAGGGCG
>NZ_JAAKDE010000047.1 GCF_013664685.1 Capillibacterium thermochitinicola | reverse complement strand
TTACAACCAGCGCCGTCGCCACGGAAGCTTGAAAAACATGGCTCCGGAAAAATATTACCAGGCTATTGTTAGTAATTCTATAAAACCTCAAGTTTTAGTGGCATAATCTCCGGAATTAGGGGGTCAGGGCGGATTGGTCAGAACAAGCTCCAGTACCCCATTCTCCTTTTTCTCCAGTGTCCAGCCGTCAATTTTTTCATACTCAAACCCGTCCAGGCTGCCGTATAGGCTAAGGTGCCTTGCTTCAACCCGGTGGTTTGGATTATTGGGATAAAGCGTCACCCGGGTTACCGGGAAGGTTCCTAAAAGATCGACCCCAATACTGCCAGCGGCATAGTCGAGTTCGATTAGTTCGAACTGACTGATGGCAAAATCAAGGATTCCGTCCCTGGTATAATCGAACAGGACCCGGCCTACTTTCTGCACTTCTGCCTTCCCATCAACTTCAAACTTGCCCTTGAGGTTGGCAAACAGAAGTTGGTTTAAGCCGTCGTAAACGAAGGTGTCGTCATTTTTCCGAACAATGTTATTTGCACCGTCGTAAGCCAGACTATAGCCCTTCAACAACTCACTGCTTTGGTTGTTGTAGTTAAGGTTGGTTAAACGACCGTTCCGGTCATACTCATAACTGGTCGTAATCCGGTTGGCGGCGGTTAGCCCAACCAGGAATCCTCCTTGATCGTAACGGGGAGCTTCGTCAATAAAGCCCGGTACTTTCGTTAATTCGCCGAGGGTGTTGTATTCATAGTTTACCCATTGACCGGTCGGGTATTTGACGCCGGTGATCCGCCCCATGACATCGTACCGGTATTCGACGGTGGATGTTTTCCCGGCAAAGGATTTTGTTTCCCGGTAAATCCGTCCGTAGGGATCGGGTTCATAAACTCCCCCGGTGGTGTTATATTCCGTTACCAACCCGTCAACCTGTGCCCGTTTTCTAAACCCGGCTTCATCGTAGTCATAGGCGAGAATTTGGGTTTTCCGGCCGGCAACAGGATCCTCTTTCGTGAGGACAACCTTTTTCAGTAAATTATTGGGCAGATATTCGTATTCACCAACCGTTCCGTTACGGTCCCGGCTCCATACTCTGTTACCGACCGCATCATAGCGGTAGGTCACTACTTGCTGTTCTGCATTAACCTCTTCCAGGAGGCGGTTTAGTTCGTCATAACGGTAATTGGTGACATGACCCAAAGGATCAATCATCTGGGTCATATTCCCCCACCGATCATAGCGGTAAGTCGTGAGTCGCCCTTCCGGTTCCCGCACTTCAGTTAAACGGTTATACCGGTCATAACTATATTCGGTACGGAAGTATTTACCATTAATGTAGGCAATCCGGTTATTGTTTTTATCGTATTCAAATTGTTCTTCGTTACCCTCGGGATAGATTATCTTGGTCAGCCGTTTTAGTGGATCATACTCTTTGACCGTCTCAAAACCCCGCGGATCCCTGACTTTTACTTCATTTCCTACCTCATCATAAAAGATAACGTACAATATTTTTCGCGTAATTAAAAATTAAAAAGGGAGAACTCAAGTGGTAAAGTAAACTACCGAATCCAAGGAGATCTCCCTTTTCAATTGTGCGAAAAATATTATACGTTATCTTTAATTCCCGTCGGAGCGGGCGGCCACCGGGCATTTGCAAAATTAGCCCAAATTTGTAAAGCGGCGATCTCCGTAGGAATTTCTCGTTTGCCTTGAGGTTTCGATCGCGGTAAGAAAGATGCCTCTTTAGTAATGGTTCCCCGGGTAACTTCTTCCTATTTATTGGGTCGATAATTTTAATACTCCTTCAAAAACATCCTGAAATGTTTCTGCTTCTCTAATTTTATCATCACTTAAATCAATTACTTCGGTTGAGTAGTTTTTTTCTATTATCTCTTTCCCTTCCATATACCTTATTAATTTTTTCTGATTAAAGTAATACCTAAATTCTTCCAGTGTGTTTCCATCAAAACTTGAAGTCTTCTCAAAAACGAATACTATTTCACCATTTGGAGAGTAAAGATACTCTTTCTCAAAAATTACTGGGCCTTGTCCAATATATACTGCTACCTTAGAAAGAATGCCGGTATTGTATGTCCAATAGAATGTATAGACTGGTACAATATCCTGACCCATTTCAATATCTAGCATCTCATTCGCAATTAATTCAATTTTTGTTTTTACTAGTTTATTTGCTTTAATCATGGCTTCAACACTTCTATCTAGCCCCCTAATTCAGTTGGAGAAAAAGTACGAACATGCTAGAATGAAACCAGGGGGTAGAAAAGATGAAAACGAAACGCTATGACCAGGATTTTAAAGAACAAATCGTTAGAGAATGCCAAGAAGTCGGTAATGTTGCACTG
>NZ_JAAKDE010000046.1 GCF_013664685.1 Capillibacterium thermochitinicola | reverse complement strand
AGATAAGCTTATTGATAACTGAGGAATTTACACACTAATCTGGACTTGATCCAAGGAAGACGATCCGGTCACTTTTCCTTACCGTACTTAATCTGTGAGCTATAATTATAGTAGTGATGTCTTTACAAATTTCTTCTATGGTTTGATGAATGATATTTTCCGTAATTGAATCCAGGTTGCTGGTTGCTTCATCTAAAATCAAAAGGTCCGGTTTTTTAAGAATTGCGCGGGCAATAGCGATTCTTTGTTTCTGCCCACCTGATAAATTGGAACCTCTCTCCCCCACCGGAGTCTCATACCTTAGAGGCAAACGATTAATAAAATCATGGGCCTGTGCTTTTTGTGCGGCTTCAATTATTTGAGTGGGACTGTTCAATTTTTGCCCAAAAGCAATATTATCATAGATACTGCCACTAAAGAGAAAGACATCCTGTGGCACATAGCCAATTCTTTCACGTAAACTGTCTAAATTGAGATCTTTTATATTAAATCCGTCAATAAGAATCTCGCCCTCTTCTGGAAGATAAAACTTCAAGAGCAGTTTCACCAGGGTGGTTTTACCAGATCCACTCTCTCCTACCAAAGCAACTTTTTCCCCAGGTTGAATTGTCAGGTTTATCTTCTTTAATACCAATTCTCTGGTCCCGTAGCGAAAACTTACATCTCTAAATTCGATTTTCCCCTTTATCTTTTGTAAATTAATCTTACGATGTTCGTTCTCTTTTTCCACCTTTAAATCCAAAATTTCTCCTAAGCGATCAGCCGCTACAAAAGCCTCCTGTAACAAGGGATGGACGTTAATTAGATTCTGAATAGGTTCAAAAAAATACGCTAACAAAGCATTAAAGGTAATAAGCTCCCCTAGGCTAATCGCACCCTTGATTACTTGTATGCCTCCAACCCAGAGAATCACAATCTCACCAACCAGGGTGAGAACTAACTGGAAGGAAGATTGGATATTACGTAACCAAACCGCTTTAAATATGGATCTAATAAACTTCAGAAAACGTTTTTCCGTTTCTAAACTCGCCTCTTCTTCACCGTTAAAAGCTTTAATCGTAGATACACCAGAAATTGACTCCACCAGGTAAGCTTCGGTATCAGCCGCTTGTTCCATCTCTTTCCGGTGAATATCCCGAAAAGATTTATTGAAAATTAATACTATTAATACATAAAAAGGAATAAGAACGGCGGATATTCCAAAGAGAATACCGCTCTGGATATAAAGAACAATACCGCCGGCAATTACCATTAATGTATCAATCATCACTGTCAAGGTAGCACCGGAAATAGCATTTCTAATCTTCGATGCATCAGAAAGACGGGAAAGGATTTCTCCAACTTTTCGGGAGTCAAAAAAGGACAGCGGAAGCTTCAAAACATGCTGGTAATATTGGAGAATAAGTGCAATATCAATTTTTTGACTTAAATATGAGAGTAAATGACTTCGAAATGCGTTTAAAAAAACTCTGAACAAAACAAGCACGATCATTCCAACTGATACCAGATGTAATGTTTTATTCATTCCTTCAATTAAAACTTCATCAATAAGGAATTTAAAATAAAAAGCCCCAATAATTCCTAAGATGGTAAAAAGTATAGAAGCCAAAAATATTTCGATGAGCAATCTTTTATGAGGAGTAATTAAACTAAAAAAGCGGCCGAATAAACCAGTAGTCTTATCACCTTTTTCGAATCTTTCTTCTGGAACTAATAAAATCAGGACTCCGGACCAAATTTTTAGGAACTCTTCCCGGGAGTATTTCTTTATCCCCTCTGCTGGGCGCGAAATACGGTTCATCTCGA
>NZ_JAAKDE010000045.1 GCF_013664685.1 Capillibacterium thermochitinicola | reverse complement strand
CGAGCAAGGAGAAGGGTGAGAAGTATTTTGCCCGGGCCGGTCAAGCCTTGGCCAACTTCCTCGAGGAAGTCAAGAAGTTCAACATCGTGGTACCGGACGAAAAACGGAAGTTCGCCAACAGAGCTTAAACCAGTCCGGATAATGAATAGGGAGAGCTGCCAATTGGTGCAGCTCTCCCGCTCTCACAGGAGGGGGGTACGCCGATGGCGATCGATCTAAGCAGTAATCTTTCGATGAGAAAAGCCTTTAGCGAAGCGATTACCGAGTTTGGCTTAAAGGATGAACGGGTCTTTTCGGTGGCCGCCGATTCGGAGTCCCGGTTTGGCGCTTTCCGGAAAGAAGCCGCTGACCGGGCCATTAATGTCGGGATTGCGGAACAAAACGCAATGAGTATCGCGGCCGGTTTGGCTTTTTGCGGTAAAGTTCCCTTTGTTTCAACTTATGCCACCTTTTTGACGATGCGGGCCTGCGAGCAAATCCGGACCGATATTGCTTTTGCCAACTTAAATGTGCGTATTGTCGGGACGAACGCCGGTTTCAGCTCCGATTGGCTGGGGATGACCCACCAAGCCTTGGAAGATGTGGCTTTGATGCGGTCAATTCCCAACATGACCGTGTTGGTCCCGGCGGATGGTGCTTCCACTTACCGGTTGGTTGAGGCCTTGATTAATTATGAAGGGCCGGCTTATTTACGGATCCGGGGGACAGCCAGTGAACCCCATGTCCACTGTGACGAGCCGATCGTGATTGGCAAGGCCCGGCAGATTAGAGCAGGAAATGACCTGACGATCATTGCCTATGGCCGGCTGGTGTATGAAGCGATGCTGGCGGCCGACCGGTTGGCGCAGGAAGGCATTAAAGCGCGGGTTTTGGATATGCACACGGTAAAACCCCTTGATGAAGAAGCGGTACTGAAGGCCGCGGCTGAAACGAAACGGATTCTCACCGTGGAGGAACACAATGTAATTGGCGGTTTGGGAAGCGCGGTGGCTGAAGTGACCAGTACGCATTGTCCGGTGACAGTATGGCGCATGGGGGTTCAAGACCGTTATGGTATTCCCGGTACCGAAGAGGATCTCTTCGCCTTTTTTGGGTTGACTTCCGAGCACATTGTTGCTGAAGCTAAAAAGCTTTTAGAAACGGAGGAGTCAAAATGAGAATAGCAATCGGTTGCGATGAGAACGGATACGAAATGAAAGAAGCAATCAAGGCCCACTTGGAGCAGCGCGGCGTGGAGTACGAGGATATGGGCTGCGGTGCAGGGGAAACGGTCTTGTACCCGGAGATTGCCCGCCGGGTCGCCGTCAGCATTATGGAAGGGAAATTTGACCGGGGTATCCTTATCTGCGGGACCGGCTTGGGGATGGCGATCGTGGCCAACAAGATCCCTGGTGTGCGGGCGGCAACCTGTCATGATGTTTATTCGGCCGAACGGGCACGTAAAAGCAATAACGCCCAGATTATTACCTTTGGCGCGCAAGTCATCGGGAATGTCCTGGCCACGAAATTAGTGGATGTGTGGTTGGATTCCGAGTTTGCCGGCGGCCGTTCTAAACCGAAAGTCGATCTGATCGACGAAATTGACCGTGAGTTTCGCAAGCACTGACGGGTCAAGAAAAAAGGAGGGGTTGTTTTGACGAAAAGCGGACGACCAGTTAGGTACGAATGTGATCTGCATTGCCACACCAATCGTTCCGACGGAAACAACACTCCAATGGAATTAATTGACCGGGCTGCGAGTTTGGGGATGAAGGCCATCGCCATTACCGATCATGATATTGTCCCGCCGGAGACGGTAACGGTGAACGGCCAGACGGTTGATATCTGTTCCTATGCCAAGCAGAAAGGCTTAGTTCTGCTGCGGGGCTATGAATTTTCGACCGACACTTATGTGAACGATGTCCATATTCTCGGCTATGAGCTGGACTGGTCAAATCCGGCGGTACAGGCGGAGATGGAACGGGCCCGCCTTAGTAAGAGCGAGGCCTACCGCAAACTCTGTGTGATTCTGACCAGAAAAGGGATGCCCATCGACTATGATGAGGAGATCTTGCGTTATCGGGACGCGCACGGCGTGATCCGCGAACGGGATCCGGAAGAGGTGCAAAGAAAGTTTATCTTTGAGAAGATGGCCGAGAAAGGTTATGCCGAAAGCTGGGGCGCCGCCAAGATCATGGTTCAGAACGACCCGGAGCTTGATGTCCGGCGCGAGAAAATCGATCCAATCCGCGCTATCGAGTTAATCCACGAGTGTGGAGGACTGGCTTTCTTGGCCCACCCCTATCTGATCGATGAAGTGGTTGAAGCACCGGGCTTAGGCCGAATGACCAGGTTTGAGTATATTGAGCGTTTAATCGAGCACGGGCTGGACGGGATTGAGGCGCGGTATACCTACAATAAAACCAGCTATAAAGGGCAAAATACGGTGGAAGAAATCGAACAGGAGATTAAGGCCAGATATGGAAACCGGCTCTATATTTCCGGCGGGTCGGACTACCATGGCAGTAAACCGGGGACGGTCGATCCGCGGGAGATTGGGGAAGCCGGAATCAGTTACGAAGAATTTTGCCGGATTTTCACACCCCTTTTGCAAAAAGGGGCCAGCTAAACTAGGGATTATCGGGCTAAACGCTGGAAACTGGAAAACTACTCGTGACCTACGGGTTTTGAGTCTGACTGGAAACTCCGCCAGGATTGATCGTTCACAAGATGAAATACTGATATTTGAAGAAGCAGATTTGCTGCTGATAATGGGGTAGTCGATGAACCGGAGTTTCCAGCAGTTTTCAATATTTCGCCGTTGATTTTGAACCGACACAAACGGGAGGGTTGCCAATGTTGGCTGCGGAAGAATTGAATCGCCTGCAGGCGGAAGCAGCTGAGGTTCGGAAAGAAGCGATCAAGATGGCCACCAGGGCGGGAACCGGTCATCTGGGCCCGGCTTTGGGGATAACCGATGTGATGTGGGTCTTGTACTCCCGCCACATGAAATATGACCCGAAGAATCCTTCCTGGCCGGACCGGGACCGTTTGATTTTAAGTAAAGGCCATAGTTGCTTGGCCTTATATGCAGTGTTGGCCAAGAAAGGTTTTTTCGATGAGGAGCTGTTGAAGACTTACTGTCGCCAGTTGAATACGAAACTCGGTGGTCATCCCGAACGGGAACTCCCGGGAGTGGAGGCAAATACGGGCTCGCTGGGTCATGGTTTCAATATCGGGATCGGGATGGCGCTGGCGGCCAAGGCCGACCGGAAGAATTATAAAGTATATACCATTTTGGGAGATGGTGAGACCCAGGAAGGCTCCATCTGGGAAGGGGCCATGTCGGCGGCCCATTTCGGGTTGGACAACCTGGTTGCGATCGTCGATCGGAACAATTTGCAAGTCAGCAACTTTGTGGACAAAGTGATGAACATCGAACCGTTGGCGGAGAAATGGGCCAGTTTCGGTTGGGGTGTACGCGAGATTGACGGCCATGACTATCAACAGATTCACGAAGCGCTGAGTGCCGTACCGTTTATTCCCGGCAAACCCTCGGTGATCATCGCGAAAACAGTAAAGGGCAAAGGCTTGCCGATTGCCGAAAACAAAGTGGAGTGGCACCATAAAGTTCCAACACGGGAAGAGTACCAGGAGATGGATAAACTACTCGGTTTAGGTAGTTTAGAATAAAAAGATGAGGAGGAATGATCAATGTCTTTTGACAAAAGCCCTCTCGAGCGATTACAGGCGATCAGCGATGATTTTGAGGTTTGGTGGGATGCTTCGCCCCTGGTTTATTCGGCCTGGAAAGAGAAGTTTTTAAGTGAACTTCCGGCGGAGAAAAGAGAGAAGTTTGCCGGGTGGCTGGAGAAGCTCTACAATGAGAAAAAACCGGAAGATTCCGTGATCCGCGGCGTAACCACCAACCCCCGTCTCACCCGGGAAACGCTGGACTGGATTCCGGAGACCTGCAAACCTTGGATTAAGGAGATTAAAGAGAAACATCCCGGGGCTTCCCTCGAGGAACAGGCTTGGATGACCTACACCAAGATCACGGCCGAGGGCGTGAAGAAATACATGCCCATTTTCGAGCATTCCAACTACAAATACGGCTATGTGAGCGCTCAGGTTGATCCCAGGTTGATTACGGATACCCGTGAAATGTTGCGACAGGGGATTGGCCTTAAGGCCTTGTCGCCCAATATTATGGTAAAATCACCCGCCACCAAACAAGGCGTCTACAACATTATGCTCCTGACGGCGCTGGGGATCTCGACCAACGCAACCGTGTGCTTTACGGTACCCCAAATCTTGGCGGTGGCCGAAGCGGTACGGGTTGGAAAAGAGATCGGCCAGGCCAATGGGGTTGACTATACCCAATGGCGTTCGGTGATCACCATGATGCTGGGCCGCTTCGAAGAAGCAAAAGAGTTTAAAGAACAAGCCGCGGCGGTTGGGGTTGACTTGGACGATTTGGCCGTTCGCCACTGGGCTGGCTTAGCCGTCTGCAAAAAAGCCCTCAAGATCCTTGCCCAGAAAGGTTATGAAAGCAAACTGCTGCTTTGTTCGGCCCGGCCCGGTCCGACGGTCGACAACAAAGTCAAAGTTTGGCATATCGAGAAGATGGCCGGCGAACCCATCGTCTATACGATGAATCCGGATATGATCGCCGATTTCCTGAAGTTGTATGAAAATGAGCCGTTGGAGAGCCATAAAGGCGAGGATATTCCGGATGACATTTTGGCCCAGTTGATTAAGGTTCCTTACTTCCGGCAAGGTTACTATGCCTATGGTCTCTCGGCCGACGAATTTGTGAACTACCCGCCCGCTGTCACGACGGCAAAAGGCTTTGCCGGTGATATGCGCCTGTTGGAAGAGTTTGTGGAAAAGGTCTGAGCGACCGTAACAACCGGTTTAACCAATCTTTTCGCAACCTTTATCCTAAAAGCAAGCTGTTCTGATCTTCCGAGATGATAAAGCTTATTGCGTTGTCCTTCGCGACAACGCAATAAGCCCGACCCGCAAAGCGATGAGTAGGATAAGGAAGTGATCGATGATGTCTTTAGTAACCACCAAGGGTATGTTGTTGGATGCCCGGAAGAGAGGTTACGCGGTCGGTGCTTTTAACGCCAATAATCTGGAGATGGCGCAGGGTATTGTCATGGCGGCGGAGAAGGAAAACGCACCGGTCATTGTCCAGGTCAGTCAAGGCGGGGCCGAACATGGCGGCCTTGAAGAGATGGCGGCGATTATCCGGAGTTTGGCCGCCAAGGCGTCCGTACCGGTGGCTTTGCACTTGGACCACGGTGTCGACTTTGTTTACAACATCCGTTGCCTCCGGGCCGGCTTCACCTCTTTGATGTATGACGGTTCTAAGTTGGAGTTCGCCGAGAACGTGCGGATTACCCGGGAAGTGGTGAAAGCGGCCCATGCTGTTGGGGTCCCGGTTGAAGCGGAGTTGGGGCGCGTGCCGAAGGATCCGACCGGAATTACGCTGGAAGATTTGAAAGAATACATGACAAAGCCCGAGGAAGCGGTGGCTTTTGTTGAACAGACCAATGTGGATTCCTTGGCGATCGCCGTGGGAAATATGCATAAGATGAAGATCAAAGAGGCCAAGATTGACATTGAACGCATCAAAGCCATCCGTGAACGGGTCGCCGTGCCTCTGGTCTTGCATGGCGCGTCCGGGGTTCCCGATGAAGCCGTGGTCGCCGCGATTCAGGCTGGGATCTGCAAGATTAATGTCCATACCCAACTAAACAAGAGTTTTACCGAGGGGATTCATGAGGTATTTAATGCGGATCCGAAAACCGTCGATGTCCGCAAATACCTGGGGAAAGCCCGGGAAGCCCTCATGGAAGAGGTGCGCGCCAAGATCCGGCTCTTCGGAGCCAGCGGCAAAGCCCCCGGTGTGCCCGAGGTTCCCGTGGAACCGGAAGCTTATATCCAACAAGATATTGTGGAGTAAACCAAACAAAAACCGACCCTTATTGACTAAAAGGGCGCTCCTCGAGAAAACCCGCCAAATGGCGGGTTTTCTAATTTATTGGGGACTGGCGGACAGGAACCAAGAAGGAAGCAACAGGAAAATATAGAAGATAATTGTAAACATGGCGCGGTGAAAGCGGGGGTGGGATTTTGAACCGGAGGACCACTGTTTTTCGGATGGTTGTCGTATTAACGGTCTTTGTTTTGCCGTTGCCCATTAGTGGCGAATGGCGCGCGGACCCGCTGAGCATAAAGTTAAAGTGGGCGGAGGAGGAAACGCAGGTCCTGTTGGGTGGCGGCTGGGGTTATTATGCACCGGCTTTCCGTTGGACCAATGACTTGCGGTGGCGCAATAATGCTTCCCCGACCCAACCCGTGTATTATAAGACAAAGTGGCAACGGAGGATCGGCGGTGACTGGTGGTGGAGTCTGGCCGGGCGTTATGCGGTGGCCCCGACCTGTGATTTTCGTTGGGCGGAGGCCGCCCTGGAAAAATCATTGGCGCGCCCGTGGGCTTTTCGGGTTTGGGGCGCGGGTGAATGGCGGCGGGTGAACAGCAGTGGTACCCTGGAGGACTATGACTGGCAGTTGATCGGTTTCCGCTTGCGGTGGCGGCCATTTACGCCCATTGCGTGGACAGGTGAACTGACCCGCGAAGAAAAAAACTATCCCTCGCCCGGGAAATCATCGGTCAAAACCGCCCTGAGTAATGAAGTGACTTTCCGCTTTGCCCCCCATACTTTGTACGGCCGTTGGGCGGAGAGTGTCCGGGTTTATCCGGAGGACGCCTGGAAAAACTATTACCACCGCTCGTTGCGCCTGGAGTGGAACTGGGATATTAGCAATAATGCTTATTTTGAAGGGAACTGTGGTTATAATCAACAAAGCCAAGGCAGCGGGAAAACCAGCGGCGAACTGCAGATCACCGGGATTTTGGATTACCCTTCCACCCGGGAGTACAAGCTTAGCTGGCTTTGGTCCGCGGCCAAAACGGTAGCTGCGGAAATTCCGTTGACGGAAGAAGAAGAGGAGGAGTTGCCGGCCGCCGGTTGGCGGTTTGGCCTGCGGTGGCAGGATTTAACCCCGCCTTATACCTTACGGGTGGAGTTGTTTGGCCAGTGGCAGGAAGGCGAACTAACCGGCGGGTGGGCTGCCCGCCTCCAAGGACATCATGGGCGGTTCCGTTGGACCTTGGGGTTGGCCCCCCGGGGAGGATTCTACCCGTCGGCAGAGAAAGGATATTGGGTGGAGGTTAAGTATTATCTCGATTAGGGGGGAGCTTCGTGTTAGTCTACGGCGCTTTGGTTCCGCACCCACCGATAATTTTGGCCGCGATCGGGGGGGGAAGAGACGAAGAAGGCGCACAAAACCGTTCAAGCCATGGAGCGTCTGGCCGAGCGGCTGGCGGCGCTGAAGCTGGATACGGTTGTGATCTTTTCACCGCATGGTCCGGTATTTCAGGACGGACTGGCGATCCGGGGCGGAACGCGGTTAAAGGGCGACCTGGCCCGTTTTGGTTACTTCCGGAAGTGGGAATGGGAGGTTGACCAGGAACTGGCCGCCGCGATCAGCCGCGAAATTAAAAAGGAGAAGATCCCCTGTCTACAACTGACGGCCGAGGATCTTGCCGGTTACGGACTAGGGGCGGAGCTGGACCATGGCGTGCTGGTTCCCCTTTCCTTTTTGGCCGATGATTCGGTTAAACTGGTGGCCACCGGGATGACCCTCCTTCCCTGGTTGGAACAGTACCAACTGGGGGTGGCCATTGGGCGGGCCGTGCACAAGTCACCACGGCGGATTGGGGTGATCGCCAGCGGCGATCTTTCCCACTGTTTAAAACCGGGGGCACCGGCCCCCTATGACCCGCGGGGGAAAGAGTTCGATGAGACGCTGATGGCTTTGTTACAGGCCAAAAACCGGGCCGCCATCTTTGACCTTGATCCGGTTCTGGTGGAGAAGGCGGCCGAATGCGGCTTTCGCACCCTCCTGATGTTACTGGGCGTTTTTGACGGCTGGCAAGCGGAGATCGAGGTGTTAAGCTACGAAGGACCCTTCGGAGTCGGTTATGGCGTGGTCAGCTTCGCGCCGCGAGGGGAGGACGAGAGCAAATCCAGTCTGCTTACGGTTCTCCGCCACCGGCGGGAAGAGGCGCTCCGAAACCGCCGGGCCGCCGAATCACCCTTTGTCCGTGTCGCCCGCCAAACAGTGGAGAACTACCTTTTGGGGACCGAAACCGCCATTGTTCCGGGGGACTTGCCACCGGAAGCGCAGGAGCCGGCGGGGGCTTTTGTTTCGATCAAAAAACACGGACAGCTCCGGGGGTGTATCGGGACCGTTTTCCCGACCCAGCCGACGTTCCTAGAGGAGATCAGGCATAATGCTATCTCCGCCGCACTGCACGATCCCAGGTTTGAACCGGTTCAGGCGGAGGAACTCCCCGACCTGGTCTATTCGGTGGACCGGATTCTCCCCCCCCGAGCCGGTGGCGGGGCCGGCTGACCTGGACCCGCAAAAGTACGGGGTGATTGTGCGCAGCGGGCGAAAAACCGGTCTGCTCTTGCCCAATCTGGAAGGGGTGGAAACCGTCGAAGAGCAGTTGGCCATTGCAAAACGGAAAGCCGGAATCGGTCCGCACGAACCGGTGGAACTGGAGCGGTTTGAAGTGGTCAGATACTATTGAACGAACTTGGCTACGGAAGACGCCGGGGAGGGAGTGGTCTGATGCCGGAAAAAGAAGCTGCTTATTACCAAGCATTACCCGACGGGCTGGTCCTTTGCACCCTTTGTCCCCAGGCCTGCCGTCTCTACGAAGGGGAGAGCGGCCGTTGCCGGGGCCGGGTCGCCCGCGGAAAAAAGCTGTATACGGTGAATTACGGCCGGGTTTCCGCGGTCGCCCTGGACCCGGTGGAGAAAAAGCCGCTCTATCATTTTTACCCGGGAAGCTTAGTCTTGTCGGTCGGAACGGTCGGTTGCAACCTGCATTGTCAATTCTGTCAAAACTGGCGGATTGCCCACGACGAAGCGGCCACGGAGCAGGTCTCTCCGGAGCAGCTCGTTGCCCTGGCGGTGGAGGCGAGGGAGCAAGGCAACATCGGCCTGGCTTACACCTACTCGGAACCGTTGGTCTGGTTTGAGTATATTTTGGCGACGGCCCGGCTGGCGCGGGAACAGGGGTTGAAAAATGTGCTGGTGACCAACGGCTACCTTAACCCCGCACCGCTAAAGGAGTTGCTCCCGTATTTGGATGCGGTCAACCTTGACTTGAAAGGGCCGGACGCTTTTTACCAAAAATTATGTGGAGGCCGGCTCACGCCGGTGCGGAAAACCGCCGAACAGTTGGCCGGCCGGGTCCACCTGGAAGTGACCAATCTTTTAATTCCGGGAGAGAATGATCACCAGGACGCGATCGAGGATTTGGTTGTTTTTTTGGCCGGTTTGGACCGGAAGATCCCCCTCCATTTTTCCCGGTATTATCCCCAGTACCGCTTGAAAATCCCGCCGACCCCGCTCGCCACTCTCGAGCAGGCCTACCGGCTGGCCCGGGAAAAACTGGACTATGTCTACCTCGGCAATGTGGCTGATCCCAAGTATAGTACAACCTATTGCCCCCGGTGCGGGGCGGTCCTGGTGGAACGGCTGTTTTACGGGGTAAAGCTTGATGGCGTTAAAAACGGGCACTGCGCCGCGTGTGGAGAAGAGGTTGATTTAATCCAATGATCCAAGTTTATACCGGTGATGGTAAAGGAAAGACGACGGCCGCCATTGGTTTGGCGGTCCGGGCCCACGGCCACGGCCTCCGGGTTGCCGTTTTTCAGTTTTTGAAGACCGACCGGGAGAACGGTGAAGCCCGGGTCCTCAGGCAGCTCGGGATTCTTTGCCGCCAATACGGCTCCGGCCGCTGGTTGTTTAACCGGGAGCCGGACCAGGAAGAACTGGCGTTGGCGGCCCAGGGCCTGGCCGATGCCGAGTGGGCGGTTACCGCCGGCTACCAAGTCGTGATCCTGGATGAGATCAGCCATGCGGTGAATCTGGGTTTGCTGCCGGAGGAAAAAGTCCGTGCACTGGCGGCGAACATACCGGCCGGTGTCGAGTTGATTTTGACCGGGCGGGAGATGCCGGAAACTTTGCGAAAAATGGCCGATTTGGTCACCGAGATGCAAGCGGTGAAGCACCCGTATACTCAAGGGATCGGTGCCCGGCGGGGGATTGAGTATTAGTTTTTTGGCAAGCATTACCGGCAGGAAAATGCGGAGGATAGCATAATATAGAATTGAATATTACATCTGACAGAAAAGGAGAAAAAAGTATATTGACAGCAATGAAAAGAGGGAAATTTTCTTTTGTTTGCTTAATGGTTCTGGTTTTTCTGTTGGGAAGCGGGCAAAGCGTAGCGGCGAAGGGGCTCTTTGGCGGTTCCGATTTCATCAATACACCAACCAACCGGGTATTATCTTCGGGGACGTATACCATTGGCGCCTATGTTGGTGAAGAAAAGTGGGGCCGGATTCAGGTAGACTTTGGTCTGGTGACCGATTTCGAGGTAGGGGCGGCCATTGATATGAGCCGGCATGATAACGAAGTTTCCGCCCGCTTTAAATACCGGCTCATTCCCGAGACGAAAAACAGTTTTGGCTTGGCGTTAGGTATTCAAGATATCGGGAAGGAAATTTTCTCCCCTTATGTGGTGATCGGCCATGTCATCTCCCCGTACGACCTCCGTTGGAACTTCGGTTTGGGGGGTGGACAGCTTGGCGGGATTTTCTTCGGGCTGAGCAAAGTTATTAACCCTAAGGAGTTTCCGCAGGTCACACTGATCGGCGAATACGACGCCTACGATCTGAATTTGGGCGCGAAAATCCTGTTGAATAAAAATTTCCACTTGGATGTGGCCGTAATTGACATGGACCAGTTTGTGGTTGGTATAACCATAACCCCTTAGGACTACATAGATCAAGTTGATTATGATGCGGAGCCCTGGCAAGGATCGGCACCCCAAAGGATCGACCGAGAACCTATTATTTGGTGGAGCCCTCAAGGCAGGGCTTTTTTATTTTGGTTGCTCTTCCCCGGTGAAAATCGTTATTCTTTACTTTATTAGGTGTTAGGCGCAGCCAAGCAATACCACCGCCGTTAAGCTGAGACTTTAGAGATATTAAAGGTTGATTCTCATGGTAAAAAATGCTACTCTATAATAAATAATAAACGATTGCATAAGGATGATCGTGTTGCGGGTAACAATCAATGATATTGCGAAAAAAGCCCAGGTTTCTCCTTCAACGGTTTCCCGGGTGATCGCCGACAGTCCCTTAATTAGCGCGGCGACCAAAGAAAAAGTCCTCAAGATCATAAAGGAGATGAACTACCACCCGAACATCATCGCCCGTTCGCTGGTGAACCGTTCATCCCGGATTATCGGCGTCGTGATGCCCGGGATGGCCGAACAATCCTTCCAACACCCCTTTTTCCCCGAGTTGTTGGCGGGGATTGCTTCGATGGCCAATAAGGAAGGATACAAGATTTTACTGGCCAATGTGGCCACCCTTGACGAAGAAAGGGAAATGGTTAAGGAGTTAACCTTCGGGAGTATTACCGCCGGACTGATCCTTTTGACCTCCAGAGACCAGAATCCCACCGTGGACCAGTTGGTGGAGGTTGGTTTCCCTTTTGTGGTGATTGGCCGGACGGAAAACCCCTATGTGAACTGGGTTGATAATGACAACTTTTTAATCGGTTATCAATTGGTGGAGCATTTTCTGGACCAAGGTCACCGGAGAGTTGCCTTTCTCGGTTATTCTCCCGGTGTTACGGTCACCAGAGACCGGTTGCATGGTTACAAAAAAGCCCTGGTCGATCACGGCATCCCTTTCTGCGAGGAATTGGTGGTCGAGAGTGAATTTATCTCCGCCAACGGTTACGATTTGATGAAACGCCTCCTCGCACTGCGGGAAAGGCCGACCGCGGTCATTGCCTGCGATGATTTGTTGGCTTTCGGGGCGATTAAAGCAATCCATGAAGCCGGTCTGAAGGTGCCGGTGGATATTGCCGTGGCCGGCATTAACAATGTGCCTTTGGCCGAGTTCTATAACCCGCCCCTTACTTCCGTAAAGATTAACGCTTTTACTTTGGGAAAGAAAGCCTTTGAGATGCTGCAGACGGTGCTGACGAGCGACGTGCGGAGTTACAACCGGGCCATTATCCCCGCCGAATTGGTCGTGCGCAGTTCCAGTCTGGCTACGAAAGAGTAAGCGGGAAACGTAACCCTTTTCAACACTAGTGAAGAGCGGCCGACTGTCGAGCAGTGGCGCTGTTTGCTTGTAGATATTTCCGAAGTGAACCCCGGCGAAGACGCCGGGGTAATTAATTTTGTCGGGATGATCCTGGTTTATCTGGTCGCGGCCATGGGGGTTTGATGGGAAACGGTGGGGGATCTTTTCCGCGGCTGGGCCCACAGATTTCAAAAACGACAGTGGAGGAATGAAAACCGGAAGCCGGGTGAGGCTATCAACAGGGAAGGTATTTTTGAAGAAAAAAGCCCATGATAATGGAGGACCGATGGATACTTTATGGCAAATCATAAAATTCCTGCGCGCTAAGGCGGAAAAGGGAAAGGGTGAACGCGACTACTTCATCCCGGAAGCCTGGAACTATTTCGGGTATACCGCCTTCGAAACAGACCCGGCGCGCCCCGGCGATATCCGGGTTTGTCCTTATCATTTTTTCGTTACGTGTTTGGAAAGGCAAATTTTCGCCGGGGGAGCGGGGGAGGCGGCCGGACCGGTTGGGAAAGAAGGTTCCGGCCTCATGGGGAACGGAGAAGCAATTTATGCGATGCTGCCCCGTACCTTTACCGCTTGGTACCATGACCGGAGCGGCCGACTTTATCCCGGTACCTTTCTGAAATCAATGGCCTTGTTGCCGTTCCTCAAAGAACTAGGGGTGGGTATTATTTATCTGCTTCCGGTCTTCGCCACCGGCACGAAATATGCCAAAGGAGAAATGGGGAGCCCATACGCCATTAAAAATCATTACCGCCTGGCCCCCAAGTTACATGATCCCCTTTTGTCCGGGGAGATTGGGATCGAGGACGAATTTAAAGCCTTTATCGAAGCTTGCCACCGATTAGGCCTGAAGGTTATAGTGGACTTTGTCTTCCGGACCGTCGCTCGGGATCATGACTTAATCATTGACCACCCGGACTGGTTTTACTGGATCCAATTGTCTAAGGAGGATGGTTTTTCCCTGCCGCCGGTGGAAAAAGTCCCCCCGCTGACCTACCCGCAGGGAAAAGCTCTCCGCCGACTGTACTGTGGTCTGGTGACCCGGTCTTACCTGCAGAGATTTACTTGCCCGCCGTCAGTACTGGCGCCCGGGCTTTGGGTGGAAGTGAAGACCCGGCAACGGCAGACGGGAGAGAATATTTTGACGTTGATTGAGGAAGCCTTCGGGATCACTACGGTTCCCGGTTTTTCCAACATGCTCAATGATCCCCAGCCCCCCTGGGTTGATGTGACCTACCTGAAGCTTTACTACGATCTCCACCGGGAAGCCCGGATCTGCCTGGGTAAACCGGGACCCGGCCCCGATCCGGCTTTCCATGGTTATGCCCCTTTTATTTTGCAGGACGGGGCTTGTGCCAACAGATACCGGGGGGAACAACCCAACCGGGAACTCTGGGCGTACCTGGTCGACATCATCCCTTATTACCAGCGGGTTTACGGGATCGATGGCGCCCGGATCGATATGGGGCACGCTCTCCCGCCGGAATTGCTCCGTACTTTGCTGGAAAAGGTGAAGGCGGCCAACCCCGCTTTTCTCTTGTGGTCGGAAGAGTTTCACCCCCGGAACGCTGCCAACTGGAAACAACATGGCTTTCATTTAATCACAGGCGATTTGTGGGCCCTCTACAAACATTGGACAGAGGCAGGCTTCATGGCGAAAGTAATCAGGCATACGCTGGAATCGGCCTTGCCGGTAACAGCGGCCCTGGAAACACCGGATACCCCGCGCCTGGCCTATTACTACCGGGATAAACGGCCGATTGAAATCCTGACGCTCCTGAACTATCTGTTGCCCAATTCCATTCCTTTCCTCAATAACGGACTGGAGTTACTGGAACGGCAGCCGATGAATCTGGGTCTGGACAATACGGAAGCAGGACGGTTTGTGCTCGAACCGGACGACCCAATGTACGGCAAACTTGCCTTTTTTGACAATTACTGTTTACATTGGCGGAACAATGATTTTGCATGGATGAGCGGCTTATTGCGCAAAGCTAACAACATCCGGACCCGGTTTTTCAGCGTGATCCAAAATCCCCGGAATTTTTTGCGCTCTTATTCCCGGCAAAGACGGAAAAATTTGCTTTGCCTGGGGTATTATTCATCCCAGGAAAAAAGGGGTTTGGTTTTCCTGGCCAATAAGAATCTTCAAGAAGCGACCGAGTTCCGGTGGCGAAAGGTGTTACCCCCGCCTTTACGGTCCAACTGGGAACTCCGGCTGCTTTACCCGGCGGAAAAACAAAGGGCGTGGCAGTGGCCGTTGCCGGAAAAAGGGAAATTGGCGCCGGGGGAAGTCATTATTTTGGGGACCGGAGACGGAGCAGAGGAGGCCTAATGATGGTAAAAAAACAGAGCGCTCTCCCCACCGTGGCGTATTTT